>CANQTM010000014.1 GCA_947626825.1 uncultured Bacilli bacterium
CAAAAAAAGATCTAGATTAAAATTTATTATATTTTCTAGATCTTTTTAAATGTCTATAACAGAGAATTACCGCTTACATACTTACTTTACAAGAAATGAGAAATAAGTAACATTTGAAATATTCTTATAAAAGGAGGTGAATGCCAATGTTCATATGAAGTATAAGTATTTAATGCGTTTTAAATACTTATATAACACCAACACAATCCTATATAAAAATGTTGATTGTGGTGTTGTATAGTTATTTTTTTAGACAATTTAAGAGATCTATACATTTGCGAATCACCATTAAAGTATTTTTTGTAGGAAGCAGATGTTGTCAATTTTGATGATGCACCACGTCTTACAAAATCGAGCTATCCATATTTACGGCTAGTTTGGTTTGTAAGGCGTTTTTTTGCGTTTAAAGGGATCAAAATTTAAAGCCTAAATGAATAGTTAGCTCTACTCGTTTGGGCTTTTTTCGTTAAAAAACATTAAAGGTCTGAACTCATACACGAGAAGGACCATTTTATTTACTTATTAACACAGTTAATAAATTTAATTGTGTTTATTAGTAATGATAATTTCTTTTCCAATGTGTCCTTCTTGAACATTAGCCAAAAGGAGGACATTTTATTATGGCAAAAGAAATTTATGTAAAAGTAGAAATTTTAACAAAAAAGAATGAGGTAAAAATTGAAAGCTTTTTTATGGACAAGCAGATGTATGAAGCTATTCTAACATTACCTAAAGAAGAGCAAAGAATATACTTTGCTGAAGAGTATTACGAATATGAAGCTAATCGTAGATATCATAGAAGATTTGTGTCTTTAGACAAAGATAATGATGATGGTTTGATTCAAGATATTCCTGATAATTCACCTACAATGCTTGAAAACATTTTAGATGATTTAAGAATTCAAGAAATTAAAGATGCTGTGTCTAAACTAACAAATCGTCAACAAGAAATAATCAAAATGATTTATGAAGAAAATAAGTCACAAGCAGAAGTGGCTAAAATTTACGGTGTTTCTGAACAAGCAATTTCTCAAGCTATGACAAGAATACACAACAGTTTAAGAAAGATTTTGCAAAAAAAATAAAAAATTTTTAATTAGACCGTTTAGTTTTTAAGTTTTTCCAGCCTATTAAGTGAAGGGGTAAAACTCTTCAATGTTTGGAAGGACTATATTCTGAAGGAGGTAAAAGAAAAATGGAAGATAAAAAATATTCTTTCTCAAACGTTACAGTGAGAATTTATGAAGAAGAATTCTTAAAAGACACAAGTAAGCAATTTAAGATTACTGAAAATCAATTTGCTAATTCAAAGAGTGCTTTTGTAGTTCATTACTTCAAAAAAGGTTTTTACAATGACCATCCAAAAAATGGAGTTAAGACTAGTAATGATTCTGAAATTCTTACTGAACTTAAGGAGTTAAGAAAAAGCATAGAAACTTTATCTAATTGCTTAAAAGCTGAGAAAACTTCTGTCATTGCAAATTCTAAAACTATTATTGAATTTCAAGGATCAATTATTGATTTGCTAGCAGAAATTGCAAGCCAATTAGGTCTTGAAGTTAACATTTTAGAACCAAATGGTGAGTAGTGCCAAACATTGTTTTGATGACAAAATACTACAAACCTGTTTCAGCTAGTGATTTATCAAATCCAAATAAACAAAAAAGTGTAAAAAAAAGAAATTATTACTCATCAAGAAGTAGTGATGGCAATGATTACATGAAATACATTGATGATGGTGTTAAAGCAGGAAGTGATTTCGATTATATGGAATATATGACCTGTCATGAACTTTCATCAGGCGTATTTGGAAAAGATGGATTACTTACTAAAGAACAAAAAAAGGAGGTTAGAGAGAAACTTAGAAATACTCAATCAGTTATATGGGATATGGTCGTAAGTTTTGATTCAGAGTATGGAAATGAAAAGATCAACAATTATCAAGATGCATTAGAAATTCTTAAACACAGTTTACCTAAATTTTTTAAAGATAATGGTTTACAGGAGGAAAACATTATTTGGTTTGCTGGATTGCATCGGAATACTGATAATAGACACATTCACATTTCATTTTTTGAAAAAGATAAAACCCATCACAGAGCAAACAAAGATGGATTGTTTTATCATAATGGAAAACTTACACCATATTCGTTAAATAATTTTAAAGTTTATACTGAAGAATTTATGTCTAGTAATCAATATTTTTTTGAAAGTTATCGAACTAATTTAGTTAATGGAACATTAGATGCTTTAGCTTTATTGCAAGGTAGAAATAATGCTGAACGAAAATTGAAACTAAAACTAAGTGAGCTATATCAAAAAATGCCAAAGGGAAAAGTTTCATATATGAGTTTATCAATGAAACCATTTAGACCATTGATTGGTGAAATTGAAGATTTGATTTTTAAACAAAATCCACATCTGCAAAATGAGTATTCAAAATTGATAAATGATTTGAAAAATAGGGACGATGAAATAAAAAAAATATGTCAAAGTCATAAAATAGATTTTAAAAAATACTTATTATCCGATAAATATTTACAAGATTTTCATAGACGTGTAGGTAACAAAATTATTGAATATGTAAAAAAATATGAAAGTTCAGAATCCTATGAAGGTAAGAACTATGAAATTCAAGCAAAAATTAGGAAGAAAAATAAGCGATTTAGAACAATTCTTCTTAGACAAACTGCAACATTAAACAAAATGGTTGAGTATGAAGCTGAAAACACATTTGAAGAATTTCAAAGAAGATTGAAACAGGCAGAATATCAAAGGTTAGTGGAAGAAGGAGTGATAGAAGCAGAGTAATGAATAAAAAAATTTACGACATACTCATAGGAATAATTATTTCTTTCATTGTTTGCTACATATTAGGTTTTCTACTTTCTTCAATAGTCAACAATGGTTATAAATTCATTATTCAAGCTAGATATTTAGCTGATGGAAAAACTTTATTATTTACAGTTTTCTTTCTTATGGTTGAAGGATTAATAATTGGACTTTACTACTATAAACATTATTGGTTACTTAATAGTAAAAACATTATTAAGGGAAAAGAGAGAGATTTACATCTATCTTCAAATTTAGAACATTCGAGGTTTCAAAGTGATAACGAATTAGAAACAAATTTCAAAGTAATTGACTTTAATAATTTGAAAGATATGGATATAACAGGTTCAATTATTAAGGCTGAAGAAAAGCGTGGCTCTTTAAAAATAACATTTGCAAAGCCATCACACACATTAGTAATTGGAACAACAGGTTCAGGTAAAACAACATCTTTTGTTAATCCCAAAATACAAATTTTGTTTGAAACAAAAACTAAACCTTCAATGTTTATCTCAGATCCTAAAGGTGAACTTTATGCAGATCATGCAAAAGCTTTACAAGAAAAAGGTTATGAAGTAAAAGTCTTAGATTTACGAAATCCTTATAATTCTGTAAGATGGAATCCTTTAGAAAGAGCTTATGTTTATTATCAAAGAATGCTTCATTTAGAAGATGAAGTTATAACCGATGAGGAAAATGGTTGTTATATTTTTGAAGATAAATCTTATTACGAGCCAAATGAACTAAAAAGTGCTATTCAAGTTAAGAAGCAACAACTATATGATGTCGTTTATGAAGATTTACATGATATAACAACCGTTCTTTGTCCTGTAAATAATAAAAATGAACCAATGTGGGAAAGTGGTGCTAAAAATTTTGTATTAGCAATTGCGTTAGCAATGTTAGAAGATTCAGAAAACCCTGAACTGGGTTTAACTAAAGAAAAATTTAACTTTTATTCAATTACTAAAGTAGCTACAAAAACAGACAATGATTGTGAATTTTTAATGAAATATTTTCAAGATAGAAGCCCCTTATCAAAAGCAGTGAGTCTTTCCAAACAAGTATTAGATGCTTCTGATAAAACAAGGGGAAGCTATTTATCGTCAACATTCGACAAATTATCAATGTTTTCAGATTTATCGCTATGTGCATTAACCAGTGAAAATGAAATTGAATTTGGTTCATTGGGAGAAAAACCAATAGCATTATTTCTTCAAATTCCAGATGAAAAAGAAACAAGACATACTCTTGCTTCAATGGTTATTTTACAAGCGTATAAAGAGTTAGTGTATAAGGCTAACTCATATAAATCATTATCACTTCCAAGACCAGTGTATTTCATACTTGATGAATTTGGCAATTTACCTAAAATTCACAAACTTGAACAAATGATCACAGTCGGAAGAAGTAGAAATATTTGGATGAACCTTGTGGTTCAATCCTATGCACAATTATCAAAAGTTTATGATGATAAAAGTGCAGACATTATTAAATCAAACTGTAATATTCAAATATTTATTGGAACTACAGATTATAAAACAATAGAAGAATTTTCTAAACGTTGTGGTAATTTCTCAATGATGCAAAGATCAGTAGGATTTAATTCAGCAAAAGGAGAAGATATCAATTCAAATACAAGCGTAAAGGAAAGACCATTAATATATCCTAGTGAACTTCAACTTTTAAATAACAATGGAAATATGGGAAATGCCATAGTTACAGTGTTTGGTTATAATCCCATAAAATCTAAATTTACTCCAAGTTTTAAATGCTCATTTTATAAAATGACTAGAATAAATCAAGAATTAAGAACAGGCAGATATTTTGATGAAGAAAAAGCATTTTATGATATGACAAAGAAAATTGCATATTCACAATTAGAAAACAAAAATGGAAAGCAAGAAAGTTTTGTTGGAGTAAAGGAACGAGTTAAAAGAAAAGTTGCTAGAGAATTAATGGTTAATCAATTATTAGATCTTGTTAGACGTAACAATAATCTTTTTAGTGAATATCATGGTCGACAAATTAGAAAAGAAATACAAAATCACAAATTTGAAAAATTATTAGTAAGGTTAGATGGTCTTGTCGAACTTTGTCAAAAAGACGGAGATACACAAAAAGAAGATGATATCAAAAACATTATCAAGCGAGTAAGAATGATTCTCTATAACGAAAACGAAAAAGGAGGGTAAAAATTAATACAAATGAAATCTAAGCACAAAAGACGAAATATTTTTAGTTTTTGTTTACTTTCTTTGTTAATGATTTGCGGTATAAGTTCTGTAATGTATGGAACAAATTCATATACAAAGGTTTATGCCTCTGGAAGAAGTCCAATTCATACACTTGCTGGAACAGAAAAGCATTCTCATGAAGTTAAAGCAACAATATGGAGTGATGCTACTAGTTATACTGAAAATTATTATAAAAATACTGGAATTCAAATCTATGGCACAACTAATTCAGGTAAAACAACAACTGGAGCTTCTGTTAATTTAGATTCAAGTTCATTTTATGTAGATTTTACAGGAGCTAATAGTTTATATGTGCCATCCAAAGCATTGGAGGGTATATGTTTAACTTTGTCATATTCATTTGAAATTTTTAATTCAGCAGGATATAGACAGTGGTATGCTTCATTTAGTTCTAATGCTTTAGAAGTTCAAGAAACTCCATACACTTTAACTTATGACATTTATGGTAATAAATCTACTAAGATAGATTCTGATGGATTATTAACACGTAACTTTACTCCTGGTGAATTAGGAAAAAGATTAGTCAATCTTTATGGAAATGATTTTACATGGAAAATAAGTAGAACGTATTATTGGTTAACAATGAATCCTAAAATGACAGTTTATATTAGCACATCTACGATAAATGGATCTTTAATGATTGACACAACTAATCCTACGTTATCCGCTGTTGGTAATACTGATGGAAGGTCTATCGCTAATGGAAGTTATGTAAATCAACTTGTTAAATTTACAGCTTCTGATACTAATTTTTCTAAAATATATTATCAAAGTCCTAATTTAAGTTCATTTAGTTCAGTTTCAGTCAAAACATATACATCAACAGCCATTACTGGTTGGTGGACTGTATACTCAGAAGATAAAGTAGGGAATAGATCTAATGAATTTAAATTTTATTATGATGCTACTAAACCTGTAGGATCAATTAGTTCAGGTGGGACAACTGTTGCAAGCGGAAGTTATGTTAGTAAAAGTTTTTCATATATCGTTAATGACACAGGCTCAGGTTTAAAACAAATTTATTACAAATCACCAGTAAGTGGAAGTTATCAAACCTATGCTTCTGGAACAATTATTCCCGCAACTGCAGGTGATGGTTGGTATTATTTCTATGCTGTAGATAATGCAGGTAATCAATCAGATACATTAAAAGTTTATCTTGAAACTTCAGCACCACTTGTCGAAATATATCGAAATGGCTCTGTTGCATACTCATCAACCATTACAAAGTCAGAAACATATGACACAGGAATTTATATGAATATTAATGACATTATGAAGATTACTTATGAATCTTCATCAGGCAATGTCACTTCAAATTATAATTTAAATCAAAATATAACTATTGATAAATCTTATACAGCTAGTAGTTACACAATTACAATAACTACACCTACAGGAATTACGGCAAAATATATTTTTCATATAGTAGATGAAAAGCCTTATATAACTATCGGAAGTAAAAAATATACAAATAACGAAACGATTTATTTAAAAGAAGATAGTTATGTTAATTGGTATGATGATCCTAGTATAACTAATTCTGATAATACTGGTGTAAATATAATTTCTGATGGGGATATCAATTCAAATGAATTTATAAAATACACAGCTTCATCAGGTAAAAAACTTACTACATCAGCAAATACTGAAACAAAATATGTTTTAACACTTAATGATAGAGCAGGTAATGAATCTACATTTACAATTTACATTGATAAAAAACCTGTTGATGCTACTTGGATTTCCAAAGGTGATACGATTGAAAATGGTGGATATACAAATCAACCAGTTTATTTAGAAATTTCTGAAAGAACTGCTACAGCCACCTACTCAAAAAATGGTGGTGAGTATCAAACATATACTTCAAATCAAAGTCTTTCAGAAGAAGGATCATATAGCATTATTGTAGTTGATAAAGCAGGTAATAAATCTACATTTACGGTTAATATTGACTATACTGCTCCAACTGGAAAATTGTATGCGAATTATCAAGAAGTTCAAGATGGAACAGTTACAAATCAAAAAATATATTTTTCATGGGATGGAGATAATACTGCAACTGTTAATGGAAATGAATATGTTAAAAACAATGTAATTAGTGAGGATGGAACTTATGAATTTGTTCTTAAAGATAAGGCTGGTAATAGCAACACTTACCATATTCAAATAGATACTGAAAATCCAGCATATAACAAATATCAATTAGATAACAATAAAGACCACACTGTTGCTAAATGGTATAACGTAGAATTTGATGGAAAAATTAATTCATTCGCAAGTTATGAATCCGCACTTGAATTTGCTTCAAAAAAAGAATTTGAAAAATATGTAACTAAACTTGAACTTATAAATGTTGAAGATTTTACGCAATATCATCTAGTTGCTACTAAAGGAAATCCTCAAGACGAAGTTAAAGTTGGTTCATATTATCGATATAAATCACAAGCGAACGCTTCAAATGAATTATATTATTTTGATACTGATTTATTAAATGAAGTCATATCACATTATGCTAAAAATTATATTTCTAAAGTAATTTACTACGATTTAAATGAAAACGAATATGGTGAATTAGCAGAAAATATGTATGATAATTTGTGGAATAATGATGATATTCAAGCACCATGTGTTAATGGATTTGTTTTTGAAGAAGTAGATGCAAATGAAGTTTATGCCAAATTAGTTGGAAGCGAAGAAGAAAAAACAAAAGTTGAATTTGATATACCATTTGAAGAACAATTTGATACTACAGGATTATATGAAATTACTGAAATTGATAAAGCAGGTAATAAATCTACATTTACGGTTAATATTGACTATACTGCTCCAACTGGAAAATTGTATGCGAATTATCAAGAAGTTCAAGATGGAACAGTTACAAATCAAAAAATATATTTTTCATGGGATGGAGATAATACTGCAACTGTTAATGGAAATGAATATGTTAAAAACAATGTAATTAGTGAGGATGGAACTTATGAATTTGTTCTTAAAGATAAGGCTGGTAATAGCAACACTTACCATATTCAAATAGATACTGAAAATCCAGCATATAACAAATATCAATTAGATAACAATAAAGACCACACTGTTGCTAAATGGTATAACGTAGAATTTGATGGAAAAATTAATTCATTCGCAAGTTATGAATCCGCACTTGAATTTGCTTCAAAAAAAGAATTTGAAAAATATGTAACTAAACTTGAACTTATAAATGTTGAAGATTTTACGCAATATCATCTAGTTGCTACTAAAGGAAATCCTCAAGACGAAGTTAAAGTTGGTTCATATTATCGATATAAATCACAAGCGAACGCTTCAAATGAATTATATTATTTTGATACTGATTTATTAAATGAAGTCATATCACATTATGCTAAAAATTATATTTCTAAAGTAATTTACTACGATTTAAATGAAAACGAATATGGTGAATTAGCAGAAAATATGTATGATAATTTGTGGAATAATGATGATATTCAAGCACCATGTGTTAATGGATTTGTTTTTGAAGAAGTAGATGCAAATGAAGTTTATGCCAAATTAGTTGGAAGCGAAGAAGAAAAAACAAAAGTTGAATTTGATATACCATTTGAAGAACAATTTGATACTACAGGATTATATGAAATTACTGAAATTGATAAAGCAGGAAATATAACAACATATTATGTTTTCCTAGATTTATCAGCTCCAGAATTGGTTGTGGATGCTGAAGTATTTGGAACAGGTTCAAGTTCAGAAATGACTATAACAAAAGACAAGACTGAAGAAATAGGAACATATTATTATAAATCATTTAATGTTAAGTCAATTGTTGATAATGATTCATGGTCAATGATCTTGATTGAAAATGATGGAGTAAAAACTTATTACTCTAATCAAGATGAACTACCTTCATTAAATGTAGGTGGAGAATATTTGATAACAATTTATGATCGTCTTGGAAATAGTTATAGTTTTACGGTTTACATTGTTGGCAATGAAGCAACAATTACATTTACACCAAATCAAACATTAACTGAATTTGATATAGATATTTCTTTAGAACAAGAATTTGATACTGTAGTTAGTCTTGAAATTTTTAAAGACGGACAAAAGTTAGAAGGCGTTTCAACAGATGTTTTGCACTACACATTTTCAAAGGATGGAGAATACAAAGTTGTAATTCGAGATAATTTTGGAAGAACAATTGAAAGAACATATGATTTTAATAAGTCATTACCTAATGGATCATTATCAGTCGATAATGGTGGTAGAACAACTGATGAGGTTGTATTCACATATGATAATGAAAAATATTATGCAGAAATAACATTGAATGGTGAGAATCCAACAACTGATAGAGATGGTGAAATAAGAGTATCAGCAGATGGTTCCTACAAAATTAAACTTATAAATATTTCTGATGAAGATAACTTTAATGAATACACTTTTACAATTGATAATTTAGCACCAAACATTACATTGGATGGAGTTAATAATCATGAAACAACAAATAAAGATGTCGTTGTAAGTTGGAATGATAGTGATGTTGTAAGTAGCACCTACACAATTAATGGAGGTGAAGATGTCACTTTTGAAAACAATACTAAATTTACTGAAGAAGGAGTTTACGTAATTACAGTTGTTGACGATTTAGGAAATAGTTCAACTACAACATTTACAATCGATAAATCGTTAGATTATGACATATATGTTAATGATTTAGTTACAGCAGATGTTGATAGAACTAACCAAGAAGTAGTGATTGTAAATAATGAAAATCTAACATTATCAGTTACAAGAAATGGCTCTGAATATGAATACGAATTTGGTAATCCACTTACTGAAGAAGGAGTTTATTTGTTTAAAGTTTCTGATGATTATGGAAACACAATTTCTTTTCAAATAATTATTGATAAATCAGTTGACGCATATGTAACAACAGGTGATGGAATGATTTCAAATGATGGAGTAACTATTACTTCTGGTGAAAAAGTAAATGTTATTGTGACAAAAGACGGACAAGAATATCAATATACAATTGGTGAAGAAATTACAGAAGAAGGATCATATAAAGTTATCATTTATGATACTTACGGAAACGAAAAAACAATTTACTTTCAAATTGTAAACGGAACAAAAACAAAACTTGATTATACACTTGGAAGTAATGTTGAAATAGTTTCTGTTACAAAAGATGGTGAAATCATAGAATGGAATTCTAACTATTTCAATTTTACTGAAGATGGAACTTATGTAGTTAAAGCAAAAGTAAATGGTGTTGAATATACATTTGAACTTTCACTTGATACAACTGCACCAGAGATAACTTTAAATGGAATTGAAAATGGTGAAACAGCTAATGTTACAGTTACGATTACTGACATGACAGAAGATGGAACTATCGAAGTATACAAAGATGGTGAAATTATTGAATATAACTTAGGTGATGAAATTAAAGACTATGGCAGTTATGAAGTAAAGGTAACTGATGGACTTGGTAATACAAGAACTTATTCATTTACTCTTGAATATCAAATGAATGGTTGGGCAATAGCATTAATCATTATTGGTGGAGTGATAATAGCAGGACTTGTAGTGCTTATCATATTGAAAAAAAGAAGAGTATTTAAGAAATAAAAATTGGATGTGAAATGGATTTTTATTTAAAAAAATTGGAGGTTTTTATGGAGGTTTTACATCCATTGTAAACAGGATAAGGCGTGCGTCAGTTTGCTTCACGCAAATTGACCATCGCCAACCAGTTTCGGGACTGGGAAACCCAGCTCTCGATTGAAATATGTTTGTCGAATTATGACAGAAGGAGGAAATACATTTGAAAAATATTATTTTGGCAGTTGATTTAAATCCTATTATAGAGCCAATATTAGAAGTTCTTGATGCGATTCTATGGCCATTAATAGCCATAGTAGTTGCTGTAGGAACAATATATTGTGTTTTCTTAGGAATTAAGATTGCAAAATCAGATGAACAAAATTCCAGAGAAAAAGCAAAAAAGGATTTGATAGGAGCAATTATAGGATTTGTAATAATTTTCGTTCTAATTGTTGCCTTAAAAATTGCTGTTCCAATTCTTGAAGAGTGGGTTAAATCACAAGTTTAGGAGGCAACTAAATGATACTTGGAGAACTTATAGATGCTTTAATTGATTTGTTTTACAGCATTATTTATAAATTCTTTTCTAGTATATGTGTTCTTATAGATTTTATAAAAACTATTTTCTACAAATTATGTGGTATTGAAACTGTTGAAATTGCAGGTGAACAAACAGATTTATTATCAAATTTATTGAATTCTGATTCTATAAAAAGAGTATTTCTTACTATAACAATTATTGGCTTCATATTACTAACTATATTTACAATAATTGCAATAATTAAAAGCAATTATCAAGAAAAGCAAAATTGGAAGACAGTAATGACAAAGGCATTTCATGGATTAATTATTATGTTTGTTATTCCAGCAATAATTATGGCTGGCGTAATACTCACCAATGTTGTTATGAGTTCAATAAATCAAGGTATGCAAGCTAGTTTAGTTAATGGCAATGGAACAATTGGAGGACAATTTTTAGTAACAATAGGAAGTAATTCGTTTACTGGAAATGCTGAAAGTAGAGAACAAATAGAAGCAATGTTTATTTCAGGTCAATTAAATTACAATGACTTATCTGTTGTTAAAAAGTATTATGACATAACATCAATGAATTATGTGATTGGCTTAATTGGAGGTATTGTAATCCTCGTTATGTTTGTTATTTCATCAATAACATTTGTTCAAAGAATATTTGACATAGTATTACTATATATAATTTCGCCTGTTTCGATATCAACAATACCATTAGATGAGGGAAATAGATTTAAAGTTTGGAAAGATATGCTTATATCAAAAGTCTTATCAGCTTATGGAATTATATTAGTAATGAATTTATTTTTCTTAATTATTCCACAAGTATATCAAATAAATTTCTTTAACAACAACTTTCATAATGGAATAGTTTACATCTTGTTTTTAATTGGTGGTAGTTTTGCTGTCACAAAAGCAAGTAGAGTAATATCTCAACTTTGTGGATCACCTGCAACTGGAGGTGAACTTGCTCAAATGATTTATAACATTAGATCTGGTTTGGCATTAAGTAGAGCAACTACAGCAATGGTTGGAGGAGTTGTTGGAGGTTTAATTGGTGGATCCGATTATAAGCAAATGCGTAAAAAAGGAAAATCAAGAGGAGAATCTGTTAATGCTTCTTTACATAGCACCCGCAACCAAAATGTTGTTCAAGAAGGACAAAAGAAAAATAAGGCAAAACAAGTTGTTGGAGCTCCTTTAAGACTTGCAACTATGCCAATAGGAATGTTAAGTGATTTATCAAAAGGTGGCTTAATACAAGTAGGAAAGAATTTTATTCCAAGATTAAAGAATGTTGTAGCAGGAGATTCGTTGCTTAATAAAGCGGATGTAAAGAAAAAGGCAAAGACAAAAATTGACGAATCAGTTAAGAACACCACCAACACAAATACTGGAGGTGGTCGTAGCAATGATGAAACGACTAATAAAGAAAATAGTAGCACTATTAGTGATAGAACAAATGAAGACATTTTAAATAAAGATGAAAAAGAAAATGAAAGTTCATCTACAAATATTGAAAGCGAACGTGAATTCAAAGGTCAAGATTTGAAAGATGAAGGAAGTGAAGAAGGAGGCGAAAATAAGAAGTGAGAATTATACCAAAAACATCAAAAGTAAAATTAACATTTTACAAAGGCATGACAATTGGTGATTTTATAATCGGTTTCATAACGCTTATTATTTTAGCAATTACAGTATCAACTAATCTTCCATTTAAATGGTATTTAGCAATAGGCGAAGTGATTCTTGTAATTCCATTTTATATATCAATAGCAGGTGAAAGATTTTATGAATATATTGGTTTCATTTTTAAATATTTAGTTACTAAAAAATCTTATAAGAAAAATGCTAAAAAAGATAATGATGATATTACAGGAATCATTCCTTATAAATCAATTGAAAATGATGTTATTTTAAATCGTGATAATACTTATGTAGCAATTCTTGAAGTAAATCCTATAGATTTTAGATTGCTTAGTGTTGATAAGCAAGATACTTATATCGATGGAGTCTTTGCAAGAGTATTAAATGGAATTAATTATGATAACGAGTATTCAATTGTTAAATTAGAAAGACCATTGATATTAGATGGAAATATTCAAGATGAATTGGATAGAATAGCTGACTTAATTGATGCTAATGAACGTAAAGATATAACTAAAATAGAACAAAAAGCTAGATTAGATTTAATTCAAGATCGTATTACATTAATTGATCAAATCAATAGTGGTGAAACGATTAATTATAGTAGATATTATTTATGTTTAACAGGTAAGAATTTGCTAGAAGTAAATGAAAGTATTGATAGAGCAAAATCAATTTTAAATTCAGGCGGAATTCAAGCAAATAGATTAAAAGAAAAAGAACTAGTGGCTTTCCTTAGATATTCTATTAATTCTGATTTTGATGAAAGATTACTAGATGATGTTTCACAATATGACGACTATATAATTCCAGAAAAGGTTAGTTTTGGTTTAGTTTCAACTAAACAAACTAAAAATACCTTAACTCATTTTGTGATAAATAACTACCCTTTGAAAGTTGGTAACGGATGGGGTGAAGGTCTATTTGATATGGAACATACTAAAGTTGTAATGAAACTAACGCCTGTTGAAAAATATAAAGCTATAAAAAGAATTGATAATGCGATTTTAGAACTTCAAACATCTAGTCAAAAGGATAAAGCAAGCGAGCAAATAGATAAAAATACTCACCTTGATACGCTTGAAGATTTACTAGTTGGCATTCAAACCGATAATGAAACATTATTTGATACTACTATAATCATTACTGTTTATGATGAATTAGGAAAAAATGTAAATAAGAAAAAAGTTAGAACAAGATTAAGAGAAATGGGCTTTGGATTTACAGAAATGTTAGGTAGACAGTATGAAGCATATATTTCATCAACATTGTCATCTATAAATAAAGTAAAAATTTCAAGAGGAATACAAACAAGCACATTATCGGCATGCTTTCCTTTTGTTTCAAATGCCATTATTGATAAAAAAGGAATTTTAATTGGAGAAAATAAATTGCCAGTTTTTATTGATTTATTCAAACGTGATGATGAACGTGTCAACTCTAATATGATTATTATTGGCAAACCAGGAAGCGGTAAATCATATGCTACAAAAACAATTATGTCAGGGCTTGCAAGTTGTAACACTAGAATCTTTGTATTAGATCCTGAAAATGAATATAACAATTTAGCTAAAAATCTTGGTGGAAAATCACTTGATGTTGCTAGTTCAAGTTATGGAATGATTAATCCATTTCAAATTATTAGTGGAATCGAAGATGAAGAAAATAGTTTTTTTGCTCATTTACAATTCTTAGAAGAGTTTTATAGATTAATACTTCCAGGCATTAATTCTGATTCACTTGAACTGCTTAATAAATTGACACAGGAATTATATGAAAGACATAACATAAATTCTAAAACAAATTTAAGATCTTTAAAAAATGAAGATTATCCTACATTTGATGATTTAAACATATTGGTTGAACAAAAACTTTCAATCGAAAGTGATGAATATATAAAAACTTGTTTAAAAGTATTAATCAATTATATTTCTAAATTTAAAACTGGAGGACGTAATTCTAATTTATGGAATGGACATACAAGTTTTTCGCCAAAAGAAAACTTTATTGCATTTAATTTTCAAAAACTTCTAGCAAATAAAAATGATGTAACTGCTAATGCACAAATGCTTTTAGTATTAAAATGGCTAGAAAACGAAGTAATTAAAAATAGAGAATACAATGTTCGACATAAAACGACAAGAAAAATTGTTGTTGCAATTGATGAAGCTCACTTGTTTATTGATGAAAAATATCCTGTTGCTTTAGATTTTATGTTCCAATTAGCTAAGCGTATCCGTAAATATGATGGAATGCTAATTATAATTACTCAAAATGTTAAAGATTTCGCAGGAACTCCTGATATTACAAGAAAATCATCGGCAATAATTAATGTTTCACAGTATTCATTAATATTTAGTTTAAGTCCTAATGATATGACAGAACTTTGTATGCTTTATGAAAATGCTGGTCAAATAAATGATGTTGAGAAAGATAGTATTGTTCATAATCCAAGAGGAAGAGCATTTCTTATTTCTAGTCCAAATAAACGATCTAATGTATCAATAATTGCTACTAAATTAACAGAAAACATGTTTACTATTGGAGAGTTAAATGAAGAAAATTAATTATGTAAATTCTGTTCAAAAAAGCGTTAATAGAGAATTTAATGATTTTAAAGAAAGTGAATTAAAAAAAACAAAAAACGAAATCTTCAATGATTATTACCAAATTTATTTTTATGAAGAAATGAGCAATTTTCTTATAAATAATGATGATTCGCTTTTAGATACATTACATTGGGAATGTTTAAATCAAGATAAAGGTAATATTCTTAATTTTATGTATCAATATTATTTAAAAAATGAATATGCAAGTATTAATAATTATGAAGATTTAACTGATTTGGTGGTTGAATATAATAATAAATTTCACCACAACATTTTAAATAAAGAAGCAATAGCTGAATAAGAGGAGGTTAATATTTGAATAACAATAATAAAAATTTTGAAGTTAAACCATATAGTAAAGAAGAAGTCGAAAAAATTCTAACAGAAATCGATAACAAACTTACTGAATTCATAAAATCTGATAAATATAAAGATGTTTTATTGGCTATGGGTAATTTAGGAAAATACTCATTTACTAATCAAATTTATATTTTACTTCAAAATCCAGATGCAGTAACAGTTAATGGTATGAAGCAATGGAATTATTTAGGCAGAAGTATTTTACCAGGTCAAAAAGCATTGAAAATTTTTTCACCACTAGTTACTAAAGAAGAAGTTCAATTAGCAGATAGTGACGGAAATTTAATTTTAGATGAGGATGGTAATCCTAAAACAAAGGAAGTAGAAAGAGTTAAGGGATTTAAACCATCATTTGTATTTGATATATCACAAACAAAGGGAAAAGATTTAGATGTTTTTAAATTTAATGAAAACATAACAGTTGAAGATAAAGAGTTAATTATTCAAGGTCTTTCTAATGTAGTTAATAATAAGGGATTTACCATAGAATATGCATCCGAAAAAGAACTTGGAAAAGGATGTTATGGTTTATGTGACTATGAGAATAAAAAAATCAAGCTTCTTGAAGGTATGAGTGATCTTCAAACTGTTTCAACGTTAGTTCATGAATGTGGACACGCATTAGCTCATAGTCCATACAGAGATATTTTTGATGGATTAACTGAACTTCCAAGTCGTGATATAAGAGAAGTTGAGGCTGAATCAATAGCCTGTGTTGTATGTTCACATTTAGGATTAGACACCGAAAATTTCAATTTTTCATACATTAGTGGTTGGGCTGATGGCGATATAAATAAATTTAGAAAAAATATGGTTAGGATAGGAATGTATTCTGGTGATTTAATTGAAGGAATTGATTCTGTATTTGCACAAGCAAAAAAAGAAAGGGAAGCAGTGAAGCCAGAGCAAGAAGCTGAAAGTTTTGTTGAGCCTATTATACAAGAACCACAACCTATTAAACGAACAAAAAGAAAAGAGGCGGTCGCAGTCTAATGTTCGTATCTAAAAATATTCCCAAAGAATTAAAAGAATTACCACAATGGGTTTGTTATAGAACTCAGAAAAGTGGTAACAAAACAGTTAAATTTATGATTAGCCCAAATACTGGATCTTTTGCTAAATCTAATGATTCAACTACGTGGGCTGATTATGATACAGCAAATAGATTTATGCTTAATCGCAGATTAGAAGGATTAGCTTTTGTTCTAACTGAGGGATATGTATTTATTGATATAGATCATTCAATTGATAATGAAGGAAACATGAGTGATTTGACTAAAAAAATACTTCAAGAATTACCTAATACTTATGCAGAAAAATCATGTAGTGGTAAAGGTGTTCATCTTATTTGTAAAGGCAAATTGCCTGAATACGCTCTTAAACGTAATGATTCAATAGGTTTAGAAATGTATGATACTAAAAGATTTGTATGCATAACAGGAGATGTTATTAATAATCAAACGGATATAAAAGATTATTCATGTAAAATTGTTGATTTTAATTACACATTTATTGGAAAGCGTCCACCTCGAATATTAAATCCAATTAAAACAGATATTCAATTTAGTGATAATGAATTAATTAATAAAATAAGGAATAGTAAAACACGATATAAATTTGAATCTTTGTATAGAGGAGATATTTCTGGATATGCATCACAAAGTAATGCAGATTATGCGTTTGTGCGAATATTAGCATTTTGGACTCAAGATAAAAATCAAATTGATTCCATAATGCGATCTAGTGGATTATTTCGAGAAAAATGGGATAGAAAAATTGGTGATTCAACCTATGGAGAAATCACAATTGATAATGCATTAAGAGATAATACAAAAACTTATAGATCTAAAAGTTATGAAATGTAGGAGAAACTATGAAAGAAAAAATTAAAGTTGTAATTAAAGAAGTTGATAAACCAGCGGAAATTAAGGAAATTTCAAATGATTATAAAACCTTTCAAAAAACAGTAGGTGGTCTTATTGATATGACACCACTACCTGGACACGATGATATAGATATTATTTGTAATGATGAATTTCTTTACAACGGAAGTATGGCAAATATTATGATGCCTGAAAGAGATCATGTTTTATGTGGCAGTTTAATTTTTGCAGGTTTTAATGATGAAAATGGGTCAACTATTGGACTTACAGATAAACAAGTAAAGTCAGTTATGGATTATATAGAAGAAAATAAAGTGTTTAGAATGGATCCATCTATGGCTTATTATGCAATGCAAGAAAAGAAATTGTTTAAACAAAATTCTAAAAGTAAAAAGAAGGAGATTTTTGCCGAATAATGGTGGTTAGTGAGAACGGCATCACCTTGAAAATTGGATATGATGAATATCCAGAAAATCCTAGAAATTGGGATAATGTAGGAACAATGATTTGTTTTCATAGAAGATACTTTTTAGGAGATAAACACAATTATAAAAATTTTCAGGATTTCTTTGAAAGTAAGGAATACAAAAACTTTTATGTTTTAAGACCATTATTCTTATACGATCATAGTGGCTTATCTATATCTACTGAAAATTTTGTAGGAAAAGTTCCACATGCTGAATGGGATAGTATGCAGGTTGGATATATCTTTATTACTAAAGACGAAGTCAAGAAAAAAATAGGTCTTGAACCTACAAATGAAAATAAAGATAAAGTAATTAATATGTTAGAAAAGGAAGTAGAAACATATAACAACTATTTAGGTGGAAGCGTATATGAATATCAAGTATTAGACAATGAAAATAATGTTATTGATTCCTGTGGTGGTTTTAATGCAAGTAGCATAAATGAAGCTTTAACTATGATGAAAGATTATTCTTCTATAGAACACGAATATTTATTTAAAAAATTAGAAAAAGAACTTATCGGGGAAGCAACAATGTAGGAGAGTTAAATGAAAAACAGTGAAATTCAAAAAAGAATATTGCTAGTAATGCAAAAAACAAATAAAGAGTTTAGACAGTTTAGAAAAAATTGTCTTGATAATGGTGTTCAATATGCTTTTGATAATGCCTTAAAAATTGCTTTTTATAAAGAAATAAAAATTTATATTTTAAACGGAGTATTAAAAGAATCATATTACAATCAAATGTTTGAAATGGATAATATACTTGATACTCTTTGGGACAGATATAAACTTGGTGTAATTGATAAATGTGGAGATCATTTTTTAGAACAATTGTTGGATTTACATTTTAATAATTTGGAGCGTATTAAGAATAGAATTAAATAAAATTTACCATATTGATTCTCTAATAGGTATGAAGCAGATGATTGATGAAGGTATTAAGGTGGATTTAATATTAACAGATCCACCTTATGATATGCCTTCAACAAAAGCAGGTGGAAAAAGTGAATTGGCAAAAAGTATTCAAGGTGCATTTGATGAACTTAAAAATGCCAATTTAACGAATGGAATAACATACGAATTTTTAGATTTAATGGTTCAATTACAAGATAATATTAATATTTATATTTGGTGTAATTTGAAACAAATTAAATTTTACTTAGATTATTTCATTGATAAGCACAAATGTAAATGGGATGAAATTATCTGGTATAAAACAAATGCGATGCCTTGCTTTCATAATAAATATTTGACTGATAAAGAATATTGTTTGTATTTCAGAAAAGGTGGTTATTGTAATCCAGTTAATTATGAAACAGCTAAAACAGTATATTCATTGCCTATTAATATTTTAGATAAAAAGAAATATGGTCATCCAACAATAAAACCATTACCAATAATTAAAAATTTAATAATAAATTCTACTCATGAAGGTGATTTGATTTTAGATCCTTTTGCTGGAAGTGGCACAACATTAGTTGCTTCTAAGCAATTAGGAAGAAATTACATTGGATTTGAGATAGATGAAAAGTATGTCGATATATGTCGAAAGAGAATTAATGAGGAGGTCAGCATTTGAAGTATTTAATAAAAGGAAAATTATACTTGCCAATTAAAATGGGTGATCCTAGAGATTGGCATCAAAAGCCTGATGATGTTTGTCACGATTGTGGAGCAACATATGGTCAATATCATACTTTTGGCTGTGATACTGAAGTATGTCCATGTTGTGGTGGTCAACTTATATCTTGCGATTGCGGTGCAATTTATCAAGTCAATGGTAATATTTCTAAAAAGGCTTTAGCTGATTTATGTAAACTTCAAGTTATTCAAACAGAAGCAGAAGATTTAGAAATTAAAAATACAATAAGTAGAAATAAAATTAAGTATGACTCTGAGGGACAATCAGGAAATATTTTCTTTATTTTAGCAAAAGTAAAACTTGTTATGAAAAAAGAGGGACGAGAAGAATTATTTAAAAAATGTGAAGAGAGAGTATATGCCTCTTCATCTTATAAAGAAGCCCTAAAAATTATAAATGAATATGTTCAATTAGAAGATGTTCGTGTTGGGAAGGAGGAAGAAGCAGAATGATGTTAAAAAAAGTAAAAGTAACTTGTGATTTAAGACGTATTGGTAAGAATCTATATACAATTTTAGCTTATGTAAAACCAGCAATGATAAAAGCTAAAAAAGAAAAAAAGTATTATGAAATGTTTGATAAAGTCAACAAAAAATTATCATTTGACAAAGCAATGAAAGTTATTCGTAAATATGTCAAGTTTGTTGAACCACAAAAAGTAAAGGAGAAAGGAAATGCCAAATTGGGTTATTAATAAGCTTACAATAGAAGGCAACAATGCTGAAGAAATAATTAAAAGTCATACAACTAGTTTAGAAAATGGTGAGTTATTGTTTGACTTTGAAACAATTGATCCAATGCCAAAGGATTTAAACATAGAAAGAGGATCTAGAAGTTTTGATGGTTTTAAATTGCATATTGCAAAAATTAATCCTTTAATTCCTAATTTAGGAACTAGAGAAGATAAACTTCTTCCATTTGATACATTCTTAAGAAAAATCTTCGGAATGTTTGGTAGAGATTGTATCGATAACATTCAACGATATATCCTTAAACCTACTGAAATTGAAGAATTAAAAAAGAAATATAATGAAGATTTTGATTCCGTTTTAGAACTTGGTGAAAAAGCCTTTACCAACAAAGAAAAATATGGTTGCACTGATTGGTATGATTGGCGTATGTGCAATTGGGGAACTAAGTGGAATGCATGCAATACATTTATTGGAATGGATAATCCTCATGTTGTTTATTTTGATACAGCTTGGAGTCCTTCTGTTCCTATAGTAGAAAAATTTGCAAAAATGCATCCTGAACTTAAAATAACTCATGAATATGCTGAAGAACAAATTGGATTATATTGTGGCAAACATGAATATGAAAACGGAGAAATAGTAAATCGTAATGATTATAAGGAATTTTCAAAAGAAGCTTATGAATTAAGTTTTGAGTTGTGGGGTGGAGAAGAACTCTATCGCTTTGACGAAAAATTAAATAATTATGTTTATATAGATGATGATGGTGATCCAAATTCTGAAATGGAGTGATTAATTTTTAAAAAGTTAAAATCAAAAATATTAATTTTATTAATGATACTTATCATTTCTAACTTTGTGATTAATACATCTTATATCTATAAATATCAAAATAATATTGTCTGTATAAATGACGAAAATGCCTTCTGTAAGAGTTTGAAAGAAAAAAACATTGATATTTATATTTCAAATGCTTCAGTAAAGGTTACGAATTGTTATTTATTAAATAGAAAAGAACGTTTCAAAATTTTGATTATAATAAAAAAATCACCTCATAAAAAATGGGGTGACAATAAACAGGAGTATTAACAATTTAGAAGCAGAATTAAAATTGCATGCTGTTTTATATAATTTTGGAATGTTTGTAAATCATACAAAAGATGCCGATTTAGAATTTTTTGGAGATAGCAGGTGGCAAATAAGAAGTGCTACTATATTCTTTCAAATTCTTGGCATATAAAATTTTATAGTTTCATAAATTGTTTTAGGACAAAAAAATAGGCTTAAGCCTATTTCTGAAGATTAACTATATAGTCGATATGTTCTTTAAAAGAAGAATCAGAGCGGTATTTATCAACTAAAGTTTTGAAATCAATACTGCTAGCATATAGCTTAAGTAATTCAATTTCATCACTTGATAAATCACCACTATTAGCAGATAAACCAAATAATTCAAATATAGTAACATTGATATGCTCACATATAGGAAGTAATAAATCAATATCAGGAGAACAAACACCATTTGCCCATCTCTTAACTGATGTATCTGATACGCCTAATGCTTTAGCAAATTTTACATACGATTCGTTAGTTGATTCAAGATAGTCCTTTATGCATTTTTGGATATTATCTTTTGCTGAGATTTTAGTATTATCACTCATTTTGCTCACCTCAGATAATATTTTACCACATAGTCTGATTTTTTGCAATTAATTAGACTATATTAGTTGATTTTTGTTTAAAAATAGACTATAATAGTATCGTAACAATTATGAACCCATACTATTTTAGTCTAATATAGGAGGGTTGATTATCGAAAATAAATTAGAAAAAAGTGATTTTTATTCTGAAAAAGAGAAAATCACCAATCATGATTCAAGTTTTATTGAATCTGATATGAAAATTGTGGAATTAGATGGTCAAATCTTTAGAGTGAAGAAAATTTTTGCTACCGAAGGTAGAACCATTTTAGAAGGAGTAGTTAGTATGTTGCTAGATAGAATGGAGAATCAAGATAAGATAGGACATGCATAATTAATAAATTCTAATTAACACAAAAAGGAGGTGAAAAGATGCGTCTATTCGGAACATATACAGCTATCTATTGTAGATTATCAAGAGATGATGGTAATGTTGATGAAAGTCAATCAATACAATCACAAAAAGAAGTATTAACCGATTATGTTAATAATCAAGGATGGAAAATAGTTGATTATTATGTCGATGATGGATATAGCGGAACCGATTTTAATAGACCATCTTTTCAAAGACTCTTAAATGATATTGAAGCAGGAAGAATTAATATTGTTGTTACTAAAGATTTATCAAGATTAGGTCGTAATTATATTCAAACTGGTTATTATACGGAAGAATATTTTCCGAGTCATCAAGTAAGATATATTGCTGTAAATGATAATTTTGATACATTTAATGAAGATAATAATGATTTTGTTCCTTTTAAAAACATTATTAACGAATGGTATGCTAAAGATATTTCTAAAAAAATCCGTTTTACATTAGATAATAAAGCTAAAAATGGTGAGCCTAGAAATACTGTATTTCCAATATTTGGATATGCCTATAATGCAAATTATGAACGTATTCCAGATTCTGAAACGGCACCGATTGTTAAAATGATTTTTGAAGAATATATTAAATCAGGATCATCAACTAAAGTTGCAAGATTACTTAAAGAAAGGAAAATAAAAATACCTTCTTATTATAACGCTGTTAAATATGGTTATAACAAAGAGAAGGTAATGAAATTATCTGATGAAGAATTAATAACTTGGAAAACTGATGTAATAAGAGATATTATAGCTAGAAATGATTATCTAGGAACTTACACTACAGCACGATCTAAATCAAAAAATTATAAAACCAAAAAACGCTATGAAAACGAAAATGCTTATGTGTTTGAAAATAGATATGAACCTTTAATTGATAAAGACACTTGGGAAAAAGCAAATAAAATTTTAAAAAGAACAAGAGCAGGTTTAATACCACTTGAAGATAACATATACAAAGGATTAATCATTTGTGCTGATTGTGGACGAGTTATGAAATATGATCGTAAAAAAAATCCGACATCTAAAGAATTTAATTTTTATCGCTATTATTGTGCTAATAAAGATTGCAAAGAAAATAATAGTATTCAAAAAAAATATTTAAATCAAATTGTAAAAGATGAAATATTAAATCTAAAAGATATTATTCTTTCTCATAAAGATGAATTTATTGAATTTGTTAATCAATATGATAAAAAAGGTCGAAAAATAGAAACAGATGTCGAAAAGGATTTACACGTTTATCAAAATAAAAATGACGAAATCGATAAATATATAATGCAATTATTTGAACAAAACGTTAAAGGTAATATTCCAAAATCGACATTCGAAATGATGATGACAAAATATAATAAAGAAAAAAAGTTTATCGAAGAACAGTTAAAACAACTTACTAAATTAGAACAACAACAACTTATAATAGAAGATTACGAAGCAAAAATTAATAAATTAATTGCGTTATTAGAATCAATTAATGAATCAAATGTATTGGAATATGATATTATCCACTCGATTATTAATTATATTACGATTTCCTCAAGGAATCTCGAAAATTATCAAAGAAAACATGTATATAATGTAACAATTGTTTTTTCTGTGCTAGACGCAATGATTAAGGAGTTTATGAAAAACATATGAAGAAACTAGGAGCAATTTACGCAAGATTATCACGTGAAGATGAAGATAAAATTGATGGCAATAAAGATTCAAGAAGTATTGAAAATCAAATAAAGGCTTTAACCAATTATGCAAATGAAAATGATATTGAAATCACTAAGATCTATTATGATGATGGATATAGTGGAGGTAATTTAAATCGACCAGGTTTTCAAGAAATGCTAAATGATGTTTTCGACCATAAATTTAATATTTTACTGATTAAAGATATTTCACGTTTAGGTAGAGTTATGCATCAAGTTGGAGATTTAATTGAACATATTTTTCCTGATAATAATGTTAGAGTAATATCACTTAATGATAATTATGATAGTGAAAATTATGATGGTGAATCTATCGTTTTAAGAAATTTTTTAAATTCATTTTATCTGAAAGATTTTAAAAAGAAATGTCGTAAATCGTTAGAAAGACGAGCCAAAACAAAACATTTAAATTATTATCCAAAATATGGATATCGTTTTGATGAAGAAAAAAAGGAACAAATTGATCCTTATTCTTCAAAAATTGTTAAACAAATTTTTCTCTATGCATCAGAAGGTAAAACAACACCTCAAATTGCTAAATTATTAAATGAAGCTGGAATACTTACACGCTCTCATTATGCAGTAGAAGTGTTAGGAATGAAGCCATTAAATAAAAATCCATCTAATCAATGGAATGGTGCAAAAGTATGGGAAATTATTAGAGATTATGAATATTGTGGGCATTCTCTTAATTTACTAAAGAAAGAAGAGCCACCTATTCTAATTAGAAATACTCATTATGCAATTATTAGTGAAGAATTATTCAAAAAAGCAAATGACCAAATATTATCTAGGAATAAAAAAGCAACAAACATAAATCATCTAGGCTCGATTTTAAAGGATGCAATATCGGGTAAAAGTATGTCATATTATAGTAAAAATAAAGAGGCTTTTTATTATAGTAAAGGTTGTGGATATTCAATTAATGCGAAGGCAGTTCATTCTTTGTTATACAATGAAGTTTTAGAATTAATAAAAAATTGTGCTGAAAATAGTAATGCTATAAAAGAACTTTACAAAAAGAGAATTTTTAAAACTCAATTATGTGATAGACAAGCCTTAGAATTTAAACTTACTTCCATGAATGAAGAATATTCAAGACTAATTCAAGATTTTTTTGATCAAAAAATTACACAAGCAAAATTTGATTATAAATCAAAAGAATTAGTTGATAAAATTACTAATATTGAGAAGCAATTAAAAGAATATAATAATTACGAAGCACAAGTTACAATCTATGAAAATAAATTTTTAAAATTTATAGATTCATTAGAAGAACAACCTGATGATGAAATTGATTTAATTAAAATGGTGATTTCCAAAGTTTTAATAAGTAAGCCAAAAGGACAAAAAGAAATAGATATGACAATAATTTATAAATTTGAAGAAATATAAAACTCCCTTGAAAAAAATTTTTAGAACTATAGTAGAGGTAGACAATCTTAATTATATAAATTTAATGCACTTAAAAATTTTAGGTGCATTTTTAACTAAAAACCTATTCAAAAAACACTAATTATAGTGCTTAATCGGGTAAGAGAGGAACAGCACAAATTGCAGAAAATGGTGTTTATTTACAAGGTCAATATATTTTATCTTTTATGGGTGCTTTGCCAATGAATAATCCACAAATTGCCTTATATATATGTCTTGAAAAACCACATTCATTAATTCAATATGGTGGAACAATTGTTGGTCCAATTGTTAATAATGTGTTAAGTGATGTTGTCACTTATTTAGATATTAAAAAACAAGATAATGAACTTGATTTTGAATATACTTGGATGGATATTAAAACATATCCTGTGGAAAATTATATAGGTAAAAATAGAAAAGAAATCAAAAATACACATTTTAAAATAGTTTATATTGGTGATGGAGATAAGATAATTTCACAACTTCCATTACCAAATGAAAAATTACAAGAAGGAAAAGAAATAATTTTATTTACTTAGGAATGATACTATGTTTGATTATGAAAATGATCCTTTAAGACGTTATTTTAAAAGCTTTTATTATCATGACTTATATCCTTTTAAAGATATTTTTACTATTGGTATTACAGGAACTTGTGGAAAAACGTCAACTTCTTTATACCTATATTATTTTTTAAAGAAACATAACTATGATGTTTTATATATTGGAACTCATAAAATATATTATCAAAATAAAATTATTGAAACAAAAAATACTACTCTTGAAATTGATGTTTTAATAAAACATTTAATTAAAAATAATATCAATCCTAAGTATATTGTCATGGAAGTATCTTCAATTGGTATTAATGAAGCCCGTATCAATGCCTTTAAATTTGATATTTTAGGTTTGACAAATTTAGGTTTTGATCATTTAGATTATCATTTAAATTTAAATAATTATCATCAAACAAAATTGGCTTTTTTAAATACTGCTTATAAGTTAAAAGGTTTATTTATTCCTTATGAATATAAAAATCTAATAACTAATAAAAAATCTTTCTTTTTTAAAGTAAAAAAAGACTATTTTCATGATTTTACTAATTTAGAATATGATTATAATAATCTATATTTAGCATTTTTAATTTTAAGAAAAATGCATTTTTCTAAAAAAGTTATTTTAAATGATTTAAAAAATATCAAATTAAATAATGGACGTGGTCAAATCATATATAACAATAATCATAAAATAGTTATTGATTATGCTCATAGTGTTGAAGCCTTTGAAACTATTTTAAGTAGTGATAATAACTTAAAAGTGGTTGTTTTTGGCTGTGGTGGTAATAGAGATTTTAAGAAAAGATTTATTATGGGTAAAATTGCCTTAAAATATTGCTTTAAAGTCATTGTCACTAAAGATAATAGTAGAAATGAAAATATTGATAATATAATTAAAGATATCACAAATAATAATCCGAATTTTATAATTATTAAAGATCGTGAAAAGGCTATTAAAGACGCTATTTTAAACTATAGCGATTGTGATATTTATATTTTAGGAAAAGGAGATGAAACTTTTATTGAAGAAAATAATATCCATATTCCTTTTAATGATTATGATTGTGTTATGAAATATTTACATAAAGACTAAAACAATTTAAAATAATATTGATAAGGAAAATATTTATTTTAATTGAGGAATCAATCATGGAGGTGAAATATATTGATTAAAAAAATTTTTTGCTTAAATCCTTTTTTAATGCTATTGATATTATTAACTTCTTGTAACACGAAATCATTAGACGTCACAAAAAAGCCAAAAGACTGTTCTTCTTCATATTGGATTAGTGATACTATTAATGCAAATGAATTGGATCAAAACTTAATTTATGAAAAATATGAAGGAAGTTTTGAATATTTAGATCCCAATTATTCCTTTATTATAGATGAAAATGGTAGCAAAACTTTTCCAGTACAATGTATAACTTATAGTATCTCACAATTTGAAGAAGGAATATGGACTATCACTGATGTTTACATAACTGATCCCAAAATTACTATTTATGGCTTAAGTATGAACTCATATGAATTTGTAATAAAACAAAAGCTTACATCATATGGATTCGAATATCTTTCATATTATGGTCGCGATCCAGCATATTCAAAAGATGAATGTGAAATTAGAATATTTAGCAAATACATAAGTATAGAATACTTTTGTCACTATGTTTCATAAATTTATGTATGAATAATTAAGTTAATTTTGAAATTAAAAAGTAAAAAAATTTAATTAATCAATGCCTACGAAAATCAAAAATGATGAGTAATAGGCTTTTTTGTACAAAATTATTAGTGAAAACTCAATTTATAGTGCTTAATCGTATAAGAGAGAAATAGCACAAATTACATTATATATATCTTGGAAAATCACATTCATTAAGTTAATATGTTTTGACAATTGTTAATAATTTTTTATGTGATGTTATTACTTATTTAGATATAAAAAAATAAAATAATAAAATAATAAACTTATTCCTTCTAATGATTATATTTTTTCAAGTAAACATTTAAAGAGTAATTAAAGTTTAAAAACTTTCTTAAATTTAAAACTTTTTTCGTTATAGAAGAAAAAACTTTTGCGATGTTCTAACTTTTTTATATTATTTTGTTGAAAAGGAGACCTTATAAATGATTCTTAGACCTGATTATGTAAATGCAATTATGAAATTTGTTGATGTACCATTGGTAAAAGTATTATCTGGCGTTAGAAGATGTGGTAAATCAACTATTTTTGAAATGATTAAAAATGAACTTTTAACTAATTTCCGAATTGATCAAAACCATATTATCACAAGAAATTATTCTCAAATGCAATATAATGACATGACTAGTAAAGAAATGTACCAAGATTTAATTAAGTGCCTAATCGATGAAAAAAAATATTATTTATTTTTAGATGAAGTTCAAGAAATAAAAGACTTTGAAAAAGTTGTTAACGATTTGTTAGAAAATAATAATGTTGATATTTATGTCACTGTCTCGAATTCTAAGTTAATGTCTAGTGAAATATCAACTTATTTATCAGGACGTTATGTTTCGATTCCAGTATATACATTATCTTTTAAAGAATATTTAAATTTCAAAAAATAAAATTGCTGAAGAATTGAAAATATCAATTTCAAAAGTAAAAAGAATAATCAAGAAAAATGATAAAATAATTTTTATTGGCTCTTCAAGAAATGGTCATTGGGAAATTAAAGAATAGCCAAAACACTTAAAATGGTCATAAAATTTAGACCATTTTTTGTATGACATGATTACAATCGTTTTTAAAATAACATTAAATAATAAAATAATAAATTTCAATTGCACAAGAACTTAAAAAAATGTTAAATTAAGATAAAATATATGTTGTTAAAGAAAAATATTTAGGGGGATTTATGAAACAAACTAAATTTTTGATATTATCATTATTTACATTAGTAGGATGTAATCATACAGAAAATTTTAGTAATCCAGGTGACTATCTTGGTGGTGGTGGCTCTGGCGAAATTGTGGAGAGTGCTAGTGATGATGTTGATATTGTAAAAGATGATTTTTTAGATGAAGATTTTACTAATTTATCTCAAAACATATCTACAGATGGTGCCATCACTATTGCTCCAACGAAAGAAGTTTATACTATTAATCAAAATGGTACATATCTTTTAAAAGGTTCATATGGGGGAATTGTTCTTGGTGATGACAATTTAAATGTACATCTTATTTTAGATGGAGCTAAAATAGAATCTTCAACAGATATTGCTTTAAATGGAGCTAATTATAAAAAAGCTGAAGTTATTATAACTTTAATTGGAGAAAATTCAATTTCATCTTCTTCAAATGGCGAAAATGCGATTCATATTAAAGGAAAACTATCTTTTAATGGTACTGGTTCTTTAAATGTAGAAAGTAGTGGCAAGAATGCAATAAAAGTATCAAAAGAGTTAATGCTTGTTAATTGTGCTTTAAATCTATCTGCTGCAAATCATGCCATAGCAGCACTTTCTGTTTCTGCATCAAATTGTCAAATAAATGTAAATTTTGCTGGTAAAGATGGTATCAATGCAGAATGTGATGATGAAACAACAACATTTACCACTAAAGAAGGTTTTATTTATTTAAAAAATGTAAATTATACATGTGAAACACAAGGTGACGGTATTCAAGCCGATACAGTAGTTTTTATTGATGGCGGTAGCTATAACATCAAAACAACTGGTAATTTTGTTTCGAAAAAACAAATGAATGAATATGATCTTGAAACTGAAGATTTTAAATATATCAAAGTAGGAAATGATTATCAAAGAATTGCAAGTGATGAGGCAAATCGTTATAATGCCAGTCAACTTTATGGTCTTGCACAAGGTTGTAAGGGTATTAAAGTCGGTGAAATTGAATATCCTGATGAAAATAATCCTGATAAAGAAATCACTGTCAAAGATGGTAACTATTCGATTATCATTGAAAATGGTACCTTTATAATTAATAGCACTGATGATGCAATTCATGCCAATAGTGGGAATCTTTCAATAAATGGTGGAAAATTTACAATATCTACTTATGATGATGCTTTAACAAGTGATGTTCTAACAAAAATTAATGGTGGTGAAATCACAATAACTAAAAGTTATGAAGGCATTGAAGGTGGCTATGTTGAAATCGCAGGTGGTATGATAAATATTACATCAAGTGATGATGGTATTAATGCTGCAAGTGATGATACAAGTGTGATTGAACATATTATCATTTCTGGTGGTGAAATCTATGTTAATGCCGAAGGCGACGGTGTTGATTCAAATGGTTCAATCAATATGAATAATGGTACACTTATTGTATTTGGACCAACTTCTGGTGCTAATGCAGCTTTAGATGCTGATAGAGGAATTGTCATAGATGGAGGTTACCTTTTTGCAGTAGGACCACTTGGTATGGTAGAAACACCAGCTAGTAATTCTAAACAAAATGTCTTATCGTATGCTCAAAATCAAACAATAAATGCTAATACTGTTTTATCTTTACTAAATAATGAAGGAACATCAATTTTCTCAGTTACCATTGAAAAGAAATGTCAATCTGTTATAGTTTCATGTCCTGAACTAATTATGGGTGGAAGTTTTACATTATATGGTGGTAGTACGCAACTTTGTGCTTTTACTGTATCAAGTGTCATTACTAAAGTTGGTTCACAAGGTAATATGGGAAATCCATGTGGAACTCCTCCTGGTGGTTTTGGTGGAGGCTTTGGTGGTGGCAAAGGCCCTAGAGGATGATTTATTTTTATATAAATAATGAATATTAGTTTTATTAAGTATTAATTTTTAAAATTATTATATTATGGTTCTAAAGAGAATTCTTTAGAACTTTTTGCATTTTAAATAGATTTTTTGCATATTCTTTAAAGAGATGATTTTATGAATGATTATGTAAAATTGCTTTTATGTTTAATTTGTGGCTTTATATTTTGTTTTTTGTTATGCGAAATACATCTTAAATATTTAAAATCAACACCCAAGGATCAAGAAGAAGTAGAAACATTACATCCACACCATAAATTTAAAAGTTGTGGAGGACTTGATTTTTTAATAGCTACTTTATTATCATTTATTATTTTTAATCTAAATAATTTTAACAATAAGACTTTTATAACTTTAATTTTTACTTCATTATATTTTGCATTAATTGGTTTTATAGATGATTTGATTAAAATTCTTTTAAAAGATAATAAAGGATTAAGTCCTTTATTTAGAATTATTTTAGAAATAATTGGAGTCATTATTATTTGTAATTTAACATCAATTAATCTATTGGAATTTATTAAAATAAAAAACAATTATATATATATTGGTTCTTTGGCTTTAATATATGCAATTTTATGTGTGGTTGGTAGTTGTAATGCAATTAATTTAACTGATGGATTAGATGGTTTAGCTACTATAACATATCTATTAGCAGTTGCACCATTTATATATTTAGCAATTTTACAAAGGAATTTTATAATATCGAGTTTTCTTATTTGCTTAGTTGGTGCATTACTAGCATATTTATGCTTTAATTTTAATCCAAGTAAATTGATTATGGGAGATATAGGTTCATTAATGCTTGGAGCAGTTTTGGCAACAAGTGCAATTTTATTAAATGCCGAAATTTTACTTTTAATTGCTGGTGGTGTTTATATAATCGAAGCATTATCAGTTATTTTGCAAGTAAGTTATTTTAAAATAACCAAAGGAAAAAGAATTTTTAAAATGAGTCCTTTGCATTATCATTTTATAAAAAAAGGTTATAAAGATAGCAATGTTGTATTATTATTTACAATTTTTAGTATTATTTTTTCCATATTTGCAACTATTATAGGAGTGATTTTATGAAAATTTTATTATTAGGAAAAGGAAAAACAATTAAAACTATAAAAAAATATTTAAAATCAAAAAAGGTTGATTATATTCAAGCAGTATTTGAATATGAATATCAAAATAAATATTTATTAGCTGATGAAAATTTATTAAATTTAGATGATATTGATTATGCTATTAAAAGCCCTGGTATATTAGAAACAAATAAAACATATTTAAAATTAGCTACAAAGTTTATTTTTATTAGTGAAATTGATTTATTAACAATTTTTAAAGAAAAAGTTAAATGTATTGTTGTTACTGGCAGTAATGGTAAGACAACATTTGTTTCTATGTTAGGATTTTTATTAAAAAAAGCAAATAAAAAAGTTATTTGTTGTGGTAATTCATTTAAACCACTATCAAATTACTATTCAAAATTCAATAAAGTTGATTTTTTAATTGTTGAACAATCATCATTTCAATTACATGATTTAAAATTTTATAATCCTTTCATTAGCATTATTTTAAATTTACAAGAAAATCATCAAGATAGTTCTTATTCATTGAATTCATATTTTGAAAATAAAAAGAAAATTTATAAATATCAAAATAAAGACAATTATTTTATTTATGATTTCAATAATACTAATTTAAATAATTTAGAAACAAATGCAAATGTTATTGACTTATTAACATATCCAAATTTAGATAATATTTCTAAAGAATTACAAATATATCGAATGAATTTAAATTATATATATACTATATTTTTAATTTTAAAACTTGATATAAAAATTATTGAAAAAATAAATGAATTTAAAACCTTAAAATTTCGTGAAGAAATAAAAAAAATTAATGGCATAACATATATAAATAATTCAAAGGCTACAAGTGTTGATGCTACAATTTTTGCATTGTCCCATATTGAAAAATTAAATAAAGTAATTTTGATTATTGGTGGTAAGGACAAAAATAGTTCATTAAAAAGATTAAATAATTTTCATGTTAAATATTTAATTTCTTATGGTGAAATTAATAAAAGAGCAAATGTAGAATTAAATAATGTTATACCATGTGATAATTTAGACAATGCTTTTAATATTGCCAAAAATATTAATTTAAAAGATAAAATAATTTTATTTAGTCCTTCTGAATCTAGTTTTGATCAATATAAAAATTATATTCAAAGAGGAAAACACTTTGACAAGTTGGTAAAGAAATATGGGAAAAATTAAAAAAATTGATAAAAATAATTTAATTATTTTAATTTCATTGAGTCTAATATTAATAATTGGATTATTTATGGTTTATTCATCAAGTTCTATTTGGGCAAATTATTATTATAATGACAAATTTTATTATTTTAAAAGACAAACTATTTTTATTTTGATAGGCCTTATCTTATTATATTTTTTCTATAAAATAAATTTATCTTTTCTTAGAAAACATAGTAAATTAATTTTAATAATTGGTTTTATATCATTAATTTTAGTATTAATTCCAGGTGTTGGAAGTCAAATTAATGGCTCGAGAAGTTGGTTTAAAATAGGCTCATTTTTATTACAACCTGCTGAAATATTTAAAATAATAATAGTTTTATATATGGCCGATAGACTTGATAAATATTATGTTGATACAAAAAATTTTTTTAAAACGATTTTAATATTATTAATTCCTTCAATTTTAGGCTTTGCACTTATTATGTTACAACCTGATTTTGGAACAGGAATAGTTATGTTAGGTACCATTTTGATGATGTGTATTTTATCAAAAAATAAATTTAAATATTATTTGTTTTTATTTGGTGGTGGTGTTTTAGCATTTAGTATTTTGATTATTACAAGTGCTTATCGAAGTGAAAGAATTTTGGCATTTATAAATCCTTATACTGATCCATTAGGCAGTGGTTTTCAGACTATCCAATCACTATATGCTATTGGTCCTGGGGGAATTTTAGGTAAAGGGCTAGATGCTTCATATCAAAAATATTATTATTTACCTGAACCACAAACAGATTTTATTTTTGCTATTTATGCTGAAGATTTTGGCTTTGTGGGATGTATTATATTAATTGGCTTATATACGATATTAATTTATGGAATGATAAATAAAGCCAAAAATGCCAAAACAATTTATAAAAGTTTTTTAAATATAGGTATTGCCTCATTAATAATCATACAAGTATGCATTAACTTATGTGTTGTTGTTGGCTTAATACCTGTTACAGGGATAACATTACCTTTTATGAGTTATGGAGGAAGTAGTATTACAATGCTTTTAGCTGGAATAGGTCTTTTATTAAATAATAAGGAAGGTGAAACTTTTGAATATAGTAATGTCAGGTAGTGGCTCTGGTGGTCATATATATCCATGTATTGCAACTTACAATTATTTAAAAAAAAATCATAATTTAACAATAATTGTTTTTAAAGAAATTGATAAAAAAATTTATGATTTAAATAAAATAAATTATGAATTTATTTCAGATGAATTATCATCTATTAAAAAAATATCTAAAATAAAAAAAATTTATAAAAATAAAAATGTAGAAAAATCATTAACATTTGGTGGAAAAAATTCAATATTTATTAATCTAGTTAGTAAAATAATGCATGTTGATTGTTTTATTTTTGAACAAAACGCTATTATGGGTAAAGCCAATAAAATAAATTCTTTTTTTGCTAAAAAGATATTTACTAATTTTCTTTTAAATCATAAAAAAGAAATAAATGTTGGTAATCCTAATGCTTTTAATATTAAAAAAACATGCAAAAATAAAATTTTTAAAAATAAAAGAATAACTATTTTATTTACAATGGGCTCTCTTGGTTCAAGTAGTGTTAATAATGTCATAGAAAAATATATTAAAAATAATATGGAATATAATATTATTTATGTAACAGGTAATAATGTTAAAAGCAAAATATTGGATAGTGAATTTGTAAAAACTTTTCCATTTTATAATCCATTAAGTGAATTATTAGTACAATCAGATATAGTAATAAGTCGAGCAGGTGCCTCAACATTATCAGAAATAATTGCTTTAAATAAAGTATCTATAATCATTCCTAGTCCATATGTAGTTAATAATCATCAATATAAAAATGCTAAGATTTTATATGATAATAAAGCCTGTGAACTTATTTTAGAAAAAAATTTAACATATGGAAACTTAGCAAATAAAATAAGAAACTTAACCCATAATAATAAAAATTATCAAACAATTAGTTATAATTTAGCAAAATTTGAAACAAAAAATAATTTTGATTTAATTGAAAGTGAAATTATTAAATGATAATATATCAAGATTTAAATTTTAAAAATTTTAATTCATTAAAGATAAATTGTAAAATTAAATTGTTTTTAGAAGTTGAAAATGTCAATGAAATATATCTTTTAAAATTAATTTTTTTAAAGTTAAAAATAAAATATTACATTATAGGTAATGCTAGTAAAATATTATTTAAAGATGAATATGTTACATGTCCTGTGATTTATATAAATAATAGTTTTAGTGAATGTTATAAATTAAAACAACATTTTTTAGTTTCATCAGGCTTTCTAATAAAAAAATTAATAATTAATTTAGCTAAAAATAATTATGGCGGCTTTGAATCATTATTTGCAATACCAGGAACATTAGGTGGTTTGACTTATATGAATGCTTCAGATAATAATGTTGCAATAAGTGAATTTATTGAAAAAGTAATTGTTTTAGATGAAAATAATAATTTAATTATTTTAGATAATAAACAATGTCAATTTAGTTATAGAAATTCAATTTTTCAAAATAATAAATACACAATTTTATATGTTTTATTAAAACCAATTAAAAGAATGGAAAATAAAATATTAGAAAATATAAAATTATCTTTAAAATATAGAATTAATAATCAAGATTTTAATAAAAATACATGTGGATCATTATTTAGAAATAATGAAAAATATAAAGCATATGAATTAATTATAAAATGTCAATGTCAAAATATTAAAATTAATGATGCACATTTATCTATTAAACATGCCAATTTTTTAATAAATGATAATAATGCGAAAGCTAATGATATTATTTTATTAATAAACATGGTAAAAAATAAAATATATGAAAAATATAAAATCATTTTAGAAGAAGAATTAAAAATCTTAAATTAAATAATCGTTGATTTATTTTTAAATCTTATACTTTAAAAAAATAGTAATAATTTTTATTTGAAAGATATTTTTAATCATATATGAAAAATTGCTATTTTTTTAATAATTATTTGTAGCAAAAGGCCATTTTAATTGATATAATATAGGTAGAAATCTCTTATATGTGATTTTTATTGCTATTTGGGAGAATGAAGGAATGGAAAAAAATTATTTTGGTGCTATAGAATTTGGTAGTGTCTATACAATTGTTTTAATTTTAAATTATCATCATAACAAGTTAGATGTTGTAGCTGATAGTCGACTTTTATCAAAAGAATATTCTTCTAATGATTTAGATTCTTTGGATAACGGTTATTTTGATGGTGAAATAATTAATGCTAAAAATATGACATCAACAATAAAAAATATCAGCAATAGAATTGAAAATAAATTTAAAATTAAACTAGATGAAGTTATTATAGTTTTACCAAATAATGATCATAAATTTTATCAAGCTGATGTTAGTAATAAAGTTTTAACTGAACGTCAAATCATTGGCCAAAACCAAATATCATCAATGAAAAATAAAATTAAAAATGCCAAAATGAATGATGGTGAAGTTTTAGTTGAAGATGTACCTTCAAAATATTATCTTGATAATAATATAATGTTAAGAAGTGCTCCAATTGGTTATCAATCATCAACCTTAACTATTAAAAGTAATATTCATACTTTACCAATAACAATATATAATCCTATATGTGAGGCATTAAAAAATTCAAATATTGCTATTTTAGGTCATTTTTTAAATTGTAGTTGTGGTGCAAGTGTCACTGCAAATAATTATGAACTTGAAACTGAATGTGTATATATTAACATTAATCAAGATTCAACAACAATCAGTGGTTATAATAAAAATTTATTAATTCGTTCATGTAAAGTGGATTTTGGGTTAGTTCATCTAATTAAATATTTAGCTAAAACATTAAATGTTTCTTTAGGCGAATCATTAAAACTTTTAGAATCTTATTTTGTATGTGATATTGAAAAAGCAAATGATATAGTAATTGATGAAGAAAAAAATATTTCAGAGAATCGTGTCAGTGCTATTATTTTAAATAAATTATATGAAGGTTTAGATTTAATAAAGCAAGGATGTCATAATATAATTTCTGAATGCAAATTTATAGAACGACCATCATATTTAGTAAGTGGTGTCTTAAATGATTATGAAGGGTTTGTGGATATTTTTTCTAAAAAATTAAATTTAGAAGTAAAAGGCGGCTTTCTTAATGTAATTGGCCTTGATTCACAAATTTTTATAAATTGTTATGGTGCCATTAAATTATATATAGAACGTAATCCACTTGAAATCAATAAAAGATTAAGCCAAACAGGTGAAATTGTTCAAGATAATAATGATAATTTAAATAATAAAGTAACTAATAATGAAATTTCAAAAAAAAGATTTCATGATATATTTGATGATTAAGGAGGAGTAAAAAATGGATAATTTTGATAGTTTTGATAATGTATGTAAAATTAAAATTATCGGTATCGGTGGTGCTGGAAATAATGCAGTTAATTGTATGTATGATGAACAAATTATTGGCTGCGAATTTTATGTAATGAATACTGATGCCCAAATTTTAGGCTGCTCAAAAGTAGAAAATAAATTAGTTTTAGGTAAAGACATAACTAAAGGCTTAGGAGCAGGTGCACATCCAGAAATCGGTGAACAAGCTGCACTTGCATCAGAAAAAGAAATTAAAGAAATTGTTTCAGGTGCTGATATGGTTTTTATTGCTGCAGGTATGGGTGGTGGTACCGGTACGGGTGCTGCACCTGTTGTGGCTGAAATTGCTAAAGAAATGGGCATTTTGA
>CANQTM010000015.1 GCA_947626825.1 uncultured Bacilli bacterium
CATGCCATTTTTACCCATTTTTTAACATAAAAGCCACTATTTTTTATTTATTTTTGCTTTCATGCGTAATTACTATTAATTTTTGTAAATTAAAAACACATTACAAATACAAACTTAATTAAAATTTTAACTTCAAAAATAAAATACAAAAACTATTTATTAAATAAAGCCATGGCAATTGCAAAACTTATTAATGACAAAACAATACTTGAAAGGCAAAAAATAATTCCTTTTTCTATTTTTATATTGTCAACTTTATTGGCAATTTTATTTTCTTTATATGCTAAAACCAAAGTTGGAATAGCATAAATAAGCCCAAGTCCACCTATTAATGAAGTTATTAAACTAACAATACTAAAAATATAAACTTGATTGACCTGTGTTATCTTTGACATTTTTATCACCCTAAAGTTATTTTTAGCAAATATTATCTTTTTATGAAAAAAGTTCTAATTTTTTTAAATCTTTTTGCAATTGCTTTTTTAAATAAATTAAAGATTTAAATGTGTGTTCTTTACGATGATATTTTAAAAATTCAATTTCTATTATATGATTATATAAATTTTGATTAAAATTAAGTAAATGTGCTTCGATTTTTAATGTTTTATTATTATTTATAGTAGGATTGTAACCTACATTAATCATAGCTTTATATTTATTTTTATTAACATATGCATATCCAAAATATACACCATGTTTTAATAAATAACATGAATTATATATCTTTAAATTAGCAGTTTTAAAATTAATTTTTTGACCATTTTGTAAACCTTTAATGATTCTTGATTTTAAAGAAAATGGCCAATATAAAAGTTTATTTGCTTCTTTAATTGCTCCATTTAATAATAAATTGCGTATATATGATGAAGATATTTTATTATTTTTATAATAAACATCTTTTATTTCAAATATTTTATATAAAGTATTTTCTTTAAAATAATTTATATTGCCCATTTTATTTTTGGCAAAAGAAAAATCGCTTCCTAAAACTAATCCTAAACAATTTAATGGTTCAAGATATAATTTAACAAATTCATCAGGATTTAAATTTTGAAAATTATCTTTTATTTCTAATAATAATAAATAATCAATTTTTAAAGATTTAAAAGCTTTTATTTTTTTATTTAAAGACATCAAACAATTAGTTAACTTCCACAAATTTAAAATGTCATTATCAAAAGAAATCACAACACTTTTAGCATTGTAATATTTTGCTTTTTTAACTAAAACATTTAAAATTTTTTGATGTCCTTTATGAATGCCATCAAAAAATCCAATAGTAATAATGGTTTTATCATTGAAGTTCTTTAAGTCGTTGATATTTATAATCTTCATCATATAAACCTCTTATACATTGATAAATTTTTTCTTCTTTTTTTTGATAAATTGCAATTGGTAATTGGTTATCACATATTAATATATTTTCATCAATTTCATTTTTTAAAATTAATTTTTGTCCATTATATGTTCTTTTTAAAATACTATGATCATTTATAAATAATTTTTTCATATTTAAAGCATCTTTAATATCAATTATTTTGATATTTTCATCTAATAAATCATCATAACTTTGAGCATCTTCAACTGATATATCACCAATTTTAATACGTCTTAACATAGTTAAATATCCTAAATTATCAAGTTTATTTGCAATATCTACTCCAAGGGTCCTAATATATGTACCTTTAGAACATTTTACATAAATCTTTAAACTATCATTTGTAAAATCAATTAAATTTAATTCATATATTTTGACTTTACGACTTGGAATAGTTACATTTTCATTATTTCTTGCATATTCATATAGATGTTTACCAGACACTTTGATAGCTGAAAAAACAGGTGGTATTTGTTCTATTTCTCCAATAAATGATTGTAAAACTTCTTCTATTTGTTTTTTATTTATTTTATTAATGCTTTTTTCTTTTATAACATTTCCTTGATTATCAAAAGTATCAGTTAAAATTCCTAAAGTAATTGTAGCAATGTATTCTTTAGTTTCATTTTCTAAAAATGGTAATATTTTTGTAGCTTGATTAAGTCCAATAATTAATAAACCACTAGCAAAAGGATCAAGTGTTCCACAATGACCAACTTTATTTGTATTAAATCTTTTCTTTATTAATTTAATTGCTTGATAACTGCTTACACCAATTTTTTTATCTACTAAAATAATGCCATCCATTATGTCACCACCATCAATAAATATTCTACTTTAATTTTAAAAAAATGACAATGAATTACTTCATTATCATTATTAGTAATTATTTTAAATAAGTTAATGGAATATTATATGTTTTTTCATAAACTTCTTTCCAAACTTCATAATTTTCTTGTAATAACATATTTGTGTTTTGGGCAATAGATTGCCCTTCTTTTGGATATATAGGTTTGGAAATATTTATAGTATATTCTTGAACATAAAAACCATCAGGGCCTAATACATCAGAATCTTTCATTGTAATAAAACATGGCAATACAGGAACGTGATTTTTACTTGCAAAATTATAAGCACCTTTTTTTAATGGTTTTGGTTTACGATAGTTCCACCATAAACTTTGTTCAGGATAAACTAAAACCAAATGGCCATTTTGCAATAAAGTATCAACTGCTTTAATAAATTTTTTCATAGTTTCTGGATGTGATGATAATGGTAATGTATTACAATGTCTCATCAAAAAGCCATAAAAACCAGGAAAAGATGTATAATTACCTTCCCTTATTACTCGATAAAATGTTCGACCATTTTCTTTTTGTTTAGATGCTTCATAGGCAATTTGAATTGCAAAACTATCAAATGGATTAAAATGATTACAAGTTATAATGGCTCCAGAATCTAAATTTTTAAAATTTTCTAAACCTTTTATTTCTTTAATAATCATCATTTTTTCATCTAAAAGATGGTTAACAAATTTTCTAGCCATATGATAAGCAAATTTTGTCTTTACGCGATTAGTAAAACCTTTTTTTAGATAATTAATATCATTTGGAAGTAAAACTTTTCCAGGTGGATCTTGCTCTAAATCTTGATCAAATTTACCTTCTTTTTCAAATTCATCCATCTTTTTTAAGATAGCAACACGATCTGACGAACGAGTCACTTTATTTAATCTATTTAAATAATTATCATCTTTATTTGCTTCATTAACAGCCATTTTTAAAAGATTTTCCATAGTTTTTTGATCTTTTAATTTATTTTCATCACTATAATTATTTAATTCATTTAATAATTCTTGATAAATGTTTGTATCTTTAGCATATTGCCAAAAAATATCATAGCCAAGACAATTATTATAATACCAAGGTTTACTTACCATATTATAATGAACAATGTATGCTTCATCTATTGGAAATGGTATCTCACTAAATGTTTGGGCATTCCACCTTTGGTCATAAAAATAAATGTGATCTTTGCAAATAACATTTAAATAATCTTCATCTTGAGCAACTACAAACTTATAAGTATGAAGTAATTGTATAAATTTATCTAAGATAAAATGTAAACGAAATTGTTCACAATTAATTACAATAATTCCTGCATTAAAAAAATTATATTTAGATATTCCATCACATTTTTCAACATAATTAGCAAAATCTTCTAATTGTAAAACAGCAAGTTCATTACAAGCACCTAAATAAGCATCTTTAATATCAATTTCATACAATTTACTAATATCACCTTGAACTATAGTATCACTATCAATATAAATTGCTTTATTATATTCAGGAAACATTTCAGCAATAAATAAACGATAATAAGTAGTATTAGAATAATAATCTCTAATTGGGAACTTATCAGATATTGAATTTAAATAATCAGTAACATCTTCAAAAGAAATTTCAAAATTTTCATTAGCCATAATTAATAATTTTTCTTTCATTTTTGAAGAAATATTTGTATTTAAAATATAAACATGATATTTGTATTCTTTAGAAGCATTTTTAATCATTGAATATAATGATACTATTGTATATTTAACAAAATTATCATCACATGAATAAAAAATAGGTATAACTTCTTTTCCCATAATAATTAAATCCCCCAACAAATTAATTTTTAATAATTTATATCATCAGTAAGTATCATTTTATTAGAAATTTTAGAATTTTGATTATTTTTTTCTTTTTTATATTCAATATTATTTTTCATAATATTAATATTTTCTGTTAATTGTTTTACTTTATTTAAACTATTCAAATAATTATTTTTATTATTTGTTTCAGCAATTGCAAGTTTTAATAAATTGTCAGCAGATATTTGATCATTTTCTTTTTCTTTATCTGTATAACTATTTAAAACATCTAATATATCTTCATAAACATTTGTTTCTTCAGCATATTGCCAAAAAATATCCCCAAAACGACAATCTTGATAATGCCATGGTTTACTTACCATAATATAATGGATAATATATGCATCTTTTATTGGATAAGGTATTTCACCAAATACTTCTGTATTCCACTTTTGATTTAACCATAAAACATGGTTCTTACATATTACATTTAGATAATCTTCATCTTGTGTTACAACAAATTTATAAACTTGAAGTAATTTAATAAATTTTTCTAAAACTTTATGATCTCTAAATTGTTTGCAATTAATTAAAATCATTCCAGCATTGAAGAAACTATAACGTGATACTCCTACACACTTTTCAACATATGTGCCATATTCATTTACTTGAACCATAGCTTGTTCATGACAAGCACCAACATAATAATCTTTTAAATCAATTTCATATAAATTACTAATATCACCTTGAACTATTGTATCGCTATCAATATAAATTGCCTTATTATATTGAGGAAACATTTCAGCAATAAATAAACGAAAATAAGTTGTTTTTGAATAATAATCTCTAATTGGAAACTTATCAGCTATAGAATGTAAATAGTTGGTAACATCTTCAAAAGAAATTTCAAAATTTTCATTTGCTAAAACCATTAACCTATCTTGCATTTCTTTTGTAATATTAGTATTTAAAATATAAACATGATATTTATATTCTTTAGAAGCATTTTTAATCATTGAATGTAATGATACTATTGTATATTTAACAAAATTGTCATCACATGCATAAAAAATAGGTATTATTTGATTAGTTTTCATTTTTGTAAAATCTCCTTTTTAAATTTTTCTTTCAAATAAATATATTCATATAAAATATCATCAAATTGATAATATTTAAAGACTTTGTGAACTTTGCTGACATGCCATTGTTTTATATTGTCAGTATGTGGATAAGGTAACCAAAACAATCTTTTAGAAAAATGTCTAATAATTGTCCAAGAGTGTAAAAATTTTTGATCATTATATCTTTGAGGCAAAACTTTTCTTTTCGTAGTTGCTCTTATTAAAGCACTTTGATCTGCAAATAATAATTTTTTCTTCTTTAGCCATTCTCGTGCTTTTTCAAAAATGTTTGTTTCTTTCATTTTTTCTAAATTAAATAAAAGCACTCCAGCATTGATATAATTTGGATTAATTAAATATTTACCATAATGATCTCTTGCAGCTGCATATTCATAATCACTAATATCAATATCATAAATTAAACTAATATCTTTATTAAATAAAATATCAATATCTAAATATAATATCTTATCTGGTAAGCCATCAATCTTATCAGCCAAGAGTCTTATTAAAGTATATGGTGATGTATAAGGATTTTTATTAGGTGTATTTGCAAAATATTCATTATATAAATCAGTTACATCTATTTTAATAACTTCATTTTCTTGATTATATTCTTTAATGACTTTTCTAAAAAAATCTATTTGACAATCATTAATTGGTAGATATTTTTTATCAAAATTGGAAAGATCCATTGTAAAAATATAAAATATTATTGGTTTAGATGTTTCTTGACGTTTAAAAATTGATAATGAACAAGTTAATATTCCATCGAAAACCTTATCATTGCCACAAAACAAAACATTAATCATTATGGATTTCCTCCGATTTAATATACTTAATCCATTCAACATTTGAATTCAAACTACGATTTCTCATACAATTATATATACGATCACGCAAATCTTTTTTTCTTAAATTCAATGGTAAATCATTATTTGGATAAAAAGGACCATCAATATAAGTAACAATTTTAGGCTTAGATGAATGTTTCCTTTTTTGATAAGTATTAGTGAAACAAAAACTAGGAACATTATATGTTATTGGATAATGGAATGACTTATCAACAAATGGTCTTATTTTAGTATAAAATGGCCAAATATGAGCTTCAGGATAAATCACAACAACTTGATTTTTTTTAATTTTATTACTAATTGCTTTTAAAAAATTTTTATAAGCTAACGTATCATCTGGAAGAGGTAAAGCTCCCATTGATGATGTTACTTTTCCAAGAATTGGCATTGAAACATTATTAGCATGAACAATGACATAACTTCTTTTGGGATAACTTAATATATTTGGAATAAAAGCATCAGCAATATCCTGAGTATGATTTCCATAAATGAAATATGAATTTTTTTTAAACTCCTTTAAAAATTGCTTATTAATTATTTTGTGATGAAAAACAATTTTTGTATATAAATATGCAATAGGAGCAGCTACAATACGATACCAAAAAAACGATGTGAATTTTTTAAATAATGATGTGTGTTCATATTTATATGAACCATCGATTTTTTTGGGAGTTATTTTAGCAGTTGAAAATTCATCATTTAATTCATCAGAATAACAAATAATTTTTCTTTTTTCCATAACAACTTACCTTCATCGGACATTATATGTCCGCTACCATATTATCAAATTAATCAAAATAAAATCAATCTATTTCATTTATATATCAGTCTACACTTTATAATTTGTTAGTAGAGTTATTAAAAATATGCTCTACTATTAGTAGAATTACCAATTTTTCTCAATAAATATGGGCATTTATAATGTCATTTTTTAATTTATGTGCATATTGTTTAATGTAGTAAAAAGGAAGGTGAAAATTTGTATAACTGTAATTGCAATAATGGATGTAATGCAAATTCATGTCCAAATGTTACTTTAACTTTACAAGCAAATGCTACAACTCTTGCTCCGTGCAATCTAATAACATATACTTGCACTATCACAAATGAAGACCCTAATGTTACATATGGTGTATTTAAAGAAAATATGCCTTCACCTATCGTTTTCCTTCCTGGTACTGTAACAATTAATGGTCAAAATTATCCAACTTTAAATCCTACAAATGGTTTTAATGTAAACTTCTTAACAATGGGAAATACAATTACTATTACTTATATGGGTAAGGCTTATGGTGATAGTTGCTGCTGCGTTAAAGTTACAACATGTGATTGTTGTCGTAACTATAGACCAGTAAACAATTATGCAACATTATGTTATAAACAATGTTGTTGTAATAAAGTTGCTACATCTAATGATGTCATAGTTCAGGTAGAGTACTAAATAAAGCTACAAAAAAATACTTTCATAGATTTTTGATGAAAGTATTTTTTAATGTTTTATTATGCCTTATAACCAGCTTTATTTATTGCTTGTTTGATGGCATCTACATCAATTTCAGTTTCATATGAGATAGTAACATTTTTATCATTTACTGAAGCTTTAGCATCAACAACATTTTTTATTGTTTTGCATGCTTCTTCAACATGCATTTTGCAATGATCACACATCATGCCTTCAACACTTATAGTCAATGTTTTCATTTTTTTCTCCTTTCCTTTTTTTACTTTAAATAAATTTATTGTCAAAGCATTTAAGACAACTGATACACTAGATATACTCATAGCCAAAGATCCTAACATTGGATTAATTTTGAAACCATTAATATAATAAAATAAACCAGTTGCTATTATTACACAAATAAAATTATAAAAGAAAGCCCAAAATAGATTCACTTTAATTGTTAATAATGTTCTTTTACTTAAACTTATAACATTTAATACATCCATTAAATCATTTCTAAGCAAAATAATATCTGATGAATCAATGGCTACATCACTGCCATTCCCAACAGAAATACCTAAATCAGCTGATGTAAGTGCTAAAGCATCATTAACACCATCACCAACCATTGCTACTAAATTTTTTTGATCTATCTTTAATGATTCTATTATTTTTTGTTTATCAATTGGCTTTACATTAGCAATTACTTTAGATAGTCCTACTTCATTTGCAATGGCATTAGCTGTTACTTCATTATCCCCTGTTATCATAACAACATTAATTCCTAATTTTTTTAAATTCAAGATTGCTTCTTTAGAACTTTCTTTAACATTATCTTTAATAGCAATCAAACCAACCAATTCATTATTTTTTAAAATAACTAATGGCGTTTTGCCTTCATGTGCTAAATCGTTAATTTTATTTTCTATATTATTTGATATTTTATTTTTAACTAAATTATAATTTCCAATATAATAATTATCATTTAAAATAGTGCCTTGAATACCAAGTGATTCTAAAATTTCATAATCATCAACATCATAAAGATTAGCATTTTTTTCTTTAGCATAATTAATTATAGAAAGTGCCAAAGGATGTTTAGATCTATTCTCAAGAGTAAATATTTTTGATAATAAGTCATTATCATTACTATAATTGATAAAATCTGTTACTTTAGGATTTCCTTCAGTAATTGTTCCTGTTTTATCTAAACAAACAACTTTAATTAAATGAGCCTTTTCTAATATCTCAGCATTTTTAATAAGTAAACCATTTTCTGCACCTTTACCAGTACCCACCATTATAGCTACAGGAGTTGCAAGTCCTAAAGCACAAGGACAAGCAATAACAATAACAGTAATTGCAAAATTAAATGAAAGTTCAAAATTTTTATTAATTAATATATTAATAATAAATGTTAAAATTGCAATTACAAATATTACTGGAACAAAAATTCCTGAAATTCTATCAGCAAGTTTTGAAATTGGTGCTTTTGAATTACTTGCTTCTTCAACTAATTTTATTATGGTTGCAATACTACTATCTTCATTTGATTTACTAACTTTAACTTTAATATATCCTGCACTAATAATGCAAGAAGCATAAACTTCATCATTTTCTTTTTTATAAACAGGAATTGATTCTCCTGTAATGTTTGATTGATTTATTGAAGCACTTCCTTCAACAATAATTCCATCAAGAGGAATACTATCACCATTTTTACAAATAATAATATCACCTACATTGACATTTTCAACTAAAGTTTCTACTTCAATATTGTTTTTTAAAACCATGGCCTTTTTAGGTGCTAAATCCATTAATTTAGTTATAGAATTTGTTGTTTTCTTTTTTGATAAATTCTCTAAATATTTTCCTAATGAAACTAAAGTTAAAATCATGGCAGATGATTCAAAATATAAATTATCATGATATGTCATAATAATATTTTGATAATAATCAATATCATTTGTTCCATTTACAATTTTACTTGCAGCAAAACTCATCATAAAAATAGCAAAGATTCCATAAAGCAATGAAAAACTTGAACCAATAGCGATTAATGAATCCATATTTGGTTGACCTTTAAATAATTTTTTATATCCATTAATAAAATAATGTTGATACATAAAAATTATTGGCAATGTTAAAATTAATTGAATAAAGGCAAAACCTAATGGATTTTCTTTATGGTCTAAAAATGGGAACACTTTAAAATTCCACATCATATTTCCCATTGAAAAATACATTATAACTAGTAACAATATAAAACTAATTACTAATTTTACTAATGAATAATCTTTTTTATTATTTAAATTTTCATTTGATCTTGTTACCTTTTTATCTTTATAGATTGCTTGATAACCAGCTTTACTAACAGATTGTAAAATATTATCTATGCTACATATTCTTTCATCAAATTCAACAATCATATTATTAGATAATAAATTGACATTAACACCTTTAACACCATCTAACGACCTAACTGCCTTATCAACATGACTTTGACATGAAGCACAACTCATTCCTAAAACATCAAATTTTGCTTTCATCATTGAAACCTCTTAAATAGATCAACAATTTCATCTACTATTTTATCATTACCATTTTTAATGTTTTCTATTAAACATGAATGCATATGATCATCTAAAATTACATTTGCTAAACTTTTAATTGATTTATCAATAGCTGCCAGTTGGATTAAAATATCATCGCAATAACGATTATTTTCAATCATCTTTTTTATTCCTGTTGTTTGACCTATTATTCTATTAATACGATTAATTAATATTTTCTTATTATTATCATCTCGTAATTTTGTTTTATGATTATTTTCACATGACATATCATCACTTCCATTTCAAAATTATTATATACCTAGTAGGGGTATATGTAAAGTACAAAAAAAATGCATGTATCAAATACACACATTAATTTTTTTTATAGCTTTATTTAATCTATTTAAACCATCTAATAAAGTTTTTTTGCTACAAGCAATATTCATTCTTAAAAAATATTGTCCAGGATTACCATATTCAAGACCACTACATAAATATAAACCTGTTTCTTTTTTAATAAAATTTTGTAATTTATTGGCATCAATTTTCAATGATGAACAATCAAGCCATAATAAATAAGTAGCATATGATTTTACACATTTAATTTGAGGAATGTTTTTTAATAAATATTCATTTACAATTCTATAATTATTATCAATATAGGCATTTAATTGCTCTAACCAATCTTCACATTCATTAAAAGCAGTTATTGTAGAAATTATTGCGAAAGCATTTGGTTCAGCTATTTCATCATTATTAAGTCCACGATTAACTCTTAAATACAAATCATTATTAGGAATACATACTGCCGCACTTTGCATTCCTGCAAGATTAAAGGCCTTACTTGCAGATAAACATGTAATACTATTTTCTAAATTTGTTTTTGAAACACTAGCAAATGGAACATATTCATAATTTTTTCTTGTAATATCACAATGAATTTCATCAGAAAGTACAACAACATTATATTTTTTGCATAATTGACCAACTTTATCTAATTCATCTTTTGAATATATTTTACCAACAGGATTATGTGGATTACATAAAATAAATAAACGAACTTGAGGATCTTTTAGTTTTTCTTCTAAATCTTTAAAATCAATTTGATAACTATTACCATCATAAATTAAAGGATTTTCAGCAACATAACGTCCATTATTTATAATAGAATTAAAAAAGATATTATAAACTGGTGTTTGAATTAATACTTTTTCAGCAGGCAAAGTTAAACGTCTAACAACACTTGAAATGGCAGCAACTACACCACTTACAAAAATAAGCCACTCTTTTTCCATTTTAAAATGATGTCTTCTATCCCACCAATTAATATAACTTTCATACCAAGCTTGTGGAACAATTGAATAACCAAATATTCCATGTTCAACTCTTTTTTCTAATTGCTTGATAATTTTTGGAGCCGTTTTAAAATCCATATCTGCAACCCACATTGGTAATATATTTTCTGCAACATCATATTTATAAGAAAAAGTATTTTTTCGATTAATTATTTTATCAAAATCATATTTCATTTTTTTTCATCCTTACAAATTATTATTGTTTTACTTGGATCAATTTTATCATTTTCTAAAATTAATTTATCAATGTGTTTAGCAACTATTTTACCTTCTTTAGGATTAATAACACTATCAATTGAACTATCAATGTCAACATCTAATGTTGAATATTCAAAACATAATGTTGTATTAATCAATTTACAATTTATCATTTTTAAATTATTTATATAACATAATCCTTGCAAACTTTCTAATGTACAATTAACAAATGTAATATTTTTACTATTCCATCCTATATATTCACCTTGAATATAACTATCATATACTATGACATCTTCACAATTCCAAAAAGCATCTTTTGATATTAATTTAGCATTTCTAATTTCTAAATTTTTACAACCATCAAATGGATAATTACCATCAATTATCAAATCTTTAGCCTTAATAAAACTTGAATTTAAACCAAAATAATCACCTTTAATTGTAACATTATCTATTGAAACATTATTACAATGCCATAATGTTTCTGAAGCATTATTAATTGTAATATGATTTAAGGTTATGTTTTGGCAACGACGAAAAGTTTTTGGAGCATCGATAATAGTATTTTGCAAAATAATGTCTTTTGTATACCAAATTCCAGCTCTTGCATGAATTGTTAATGCTGAGTCATAAACATTAATTTGATTACAATACCATAATGGATATTTCCAATCAAAAGTACAATTATATAATGTGATATTTTTACTTTCTTTTAAAGGTGATTCACCATCAGTAAATGTAACATTTTTTATAAGTAAATCATTTGACGTAAATAAGGCCCTTTCACCTGTAAATGTTTTATTTTCAATTATCATAATCTTACTCCAAAATCCTTTAATAACAATTAGCAGTAATATTATAAACCAATTCTATTGATATTTCTATATTATGTTGGAATTTTTAAGTCATATATAAATGCAATATATTTAATTTTTCAATTTTTGTAAGTTGTTATTGTTTAATTTATAAGTTATAATTTAAGTAATAATTTCAAGGAGACTTTACTAATATGGAATATAAACTTAATCCATGGCCTATATTTGAAGATTGTTATATAAAAGGTAATCAAATTAATATTCATAATAAACATCAATTAAAAAAAGATAAAGTAGTTTATTATCAAACTAAAAAAGAAAATTTACCATATTTTGATCATATTGAAACAAGTAATATCTTCTCTTCTTTAATATTGTCATATGGTGCTGATATTAAAAGAAACTTTGTCCATTCTTTTCATATTGTTTTTCCAACATTTAGAAGAAAAATTAATGATACAAGGGGCTCTTTTGCTTGTCGTATAAAAAATCCAATTGATATTATTAATAATAATAGAGAAATTAACGAAAAGCTTAAAAGTGTAACTTTAGATGGCAGCATAAAAATAGATACATTATCAAAAAATTTAAAAATAAATCGTAAAATAATTATTCCCAAATTTCCTGGAATGGCAATATTATATGCAATTACAAATAAAAGTAAACAAAAACAAAATTTAAAAATTATTTGTCCAACAAATTATATTCAATGTGATAATAATGATTATTTTGATAAACCATATCATTTAGAATTATCAATTTTTAAAAATAATAATACAAAATTAAATAAAGAATTAAATAAGATTTTAAAGCCAAATGAAACTTTTATCTTTTATTTATCTATTAGATGTTTATATAATGATGAAATTGTAAATAATACTAATAAATTAGTAGCAAATGCTTTATTAAATAGAAAATTATACAACATTAAAATGAACCAATGTTGCTTTTTAAAATTGGGTAATTTGGAATTAGAAACCATGTATTATTTTTCAAAAATACATAGCGTTGAAGCAATCTTTTTAACAAAAAACGGATATATGCATTCTCCATGTGGTGGACAATATTATGCAGCAACATGGACTAATGACCAATGTGAATATGCTTTTCCATTTTTTAGTTACTTACCTTACAATTTAGTTACTAAAACCATGATTAATTGTTTTAAACAATATGAAAAATATATGTATACTGATAAGCCATTAGTGAGTTCTATTATAGCAGAAGCTACATCATTTTGGAATGGAGCAAATGATCGTGGCGATAGTGCTATGTATGCCTATGGGTTGACAAGATTTTTATTAACATATGGTCAAAAAAGTTTAGCAAAAGCTTTTATAAAACCTCTAAAATGGTGTCTTGATTATACTTTAAATAAAACAAATCAAGATGGTGTAATTGAATCTGATACTGATGAACTTGAAAATCGTTTTGAATCAGGAAAAGCAAATTTAGCAACTAATGCTATATTTTATCAAGCGTTAGTTAAAGCAAATATTTTATTTAATGAATTGAATATAAAAAATAATTATGATGTTTTAGCTAATAATTTAAAAGAAAATATTAATAAATATTTCTATAAAGAACAAAAGTGTTTATATTGCAAAGAAGAAAAAAATCAAAGAACTCATATCGTTTATCCATTAATTATGGGAATTTATGATCATAAAGATGATATTATCAATACTTTATTAAATAATAATTTATATACTGATTTTGGTTTTAAAGTAAGTGATAATGAAGATGTTTATTGGGATCGCATTACTTTAATGGCTATAAGAGGTTTATTTAATGCTGATGAAGCTGATTTAGCTTACAAAATATTAGAAAAATATACTAATAATCGATTACTTAATGACCATGTTCCTTATGCAATTGAGGCTTATCCTGAAGGAAATCAAGCACATTTAGCTGCTGAAAGTGCTTTATATGCTAGAATATTTATTGAAGGTATGTTAGGCTTTGAACCTTATGGATTTAAAAAATTTAAATTGCATTTGTCATTGCCAAATAAAATTAAAAAGTTATATTTAAAAAATTTCTTATATAATAAACATTTATTATCAATTTATATTTCAAGAAATAAAAATATAATTAAAATAAAAATACCTGAACTAAATTTAAATAAACAAATTTCAAATCATCAAGATTTTATCATTAATATCTAATAAAAAAATGTCATATGACATTTTTTATTTTTTTAATTCAATTTTACATATAAAAACAGTATCTGTATTTTTTAATGCCTTTATATGGTATATATTATCTTCTTTATAATAATAAAGATTTAAAACATCATCTAAATAACATTCATGAACAAATTCTATTTGAAATTTATCAATTATTTCATCTTCTTTTAATTTTATAGCATTCAATATATAATTTGTATATTTAGCATTATTTGCATGACCATTATGATCTATATCACAAAATTGTACTTTAGTTGTATATTTTTGACAATTATTAATTTCAAAATCTGGCAATTTGGTAAATGGTTCATTAAAATTAGTTTCATCTAAACATTGACCTTTAAATTCAATATGTTTTGCAGGAATGATTTTTCTAGTATTAACATCAACAATGACCCATTTTGATATAGCATTAACAACAATATCACCATTTTCATCTAAAATTTGAGTCTCTCTATCAAAATCAACTAAGCCTTTATTTTTAGGCCAAGTTACGACTTTTAATTTAGCAAATAAAGGTATTTGTTTTAATACTTTATATTTAATGCGAACTAAAACCCAAATTTGATTTTTAACAATCAAATCACCATATGCCATGCCAAAAGTAGTACTATGTTTTCCAGCAATATCTTGTAAAACATCTAAAACGCCGTATGGAGAAAATTGATCATAGCATGTATAATCTACAATTTTTAAACGATAATTATCACTAAATTTCGTCTTCATCTTGACTAATCCTCTTATATTTTCCAAACATTGATTTCTTATATTTTTCAAGAGGTTCTTTTGCTTTCTCTAAGCCAGATTTTAATGCTTTATCATACCAATAGCCAGCTTTATTATAATCTTGTTCAACGCCAAATCCTCTTTCATAACAACTTGCTAGTGAAAACATTGCTTCAGGATAATTTTGCATTGCCGAACGTTGATACCAAAAAAATGCCATTTCTTCAAATACAGGGATTCCAAGACCAAATTCATAACATCTTCCCAAACTATATTGACCAAGTGGATATTTTTTCTTGCAAGTTTCTTGATACCAACAAAATGCCTTGTTATAATCTCTTTTTACACCTGATCCATCAGCATAACAAATGGCAGTATTATATTGTGCTTCAAGAAGTCCTTGTTCAGCTGCTTTTTTAAACCATATAAAAGCTTTAGAAAAATCTTTTTTTATTCCATCACCTAAATAATATAACATTGCCAAATTATATTGAGCTAATGCAACATTATTTTCTGCTGCTTGTTGGAAACATTCTATTGCTTTATTTTGATTTTTTTGACAACCATAGCCATTTTTATAACAAACTCCTAACATAAACATGGCCATATAATTATTTTGTTTAGCAGCTTTATCAAACCAATATATGGCTCTAGCATAATCTTGTTTACTACCATTAAAGCCTTTAAAACTATATTGCCCCATTTCATATTGTGCATCAGCATCGCCACTATTTGCTTCTTTTATTAATAATTTAAAACTATTTTCTGCCATTTTTTTCACCTTTTTTATTATTATATAATAAAAAATTGGTATTTTCAATTACTTTAAAGCAATATATGACATTTTTATTCAAGAAAAAAACTGGTATTTAGCCAGTTAAATATAAAATTTATTTAATTCAACACTACTAACTGTAGTTTCATTTTCATCTACTTTTCCATTTACTGATACTTCTTCTAAATCCATTAAGAATGAAACATCTTTAATATCAGCAAAAGTTAAGGCAACTTCTTTTAAAATTTTGTATACATCATATGATACAGTTAATTCATCAAATAAAATATCTTCCGATAATGACAAATATAATACATTATCAGTAATTACTGAACTTGATAACATTGTTGCATCTTCTAAACATCTACAAACATCAAGTGATGAAGTAATACCTGGATCTGTAAACATTGTTTGTATTGTTAAATCATAAATTGATAAATCTTTTTTATTATTAACATAATGACTTACTGGAACATAATAATAATCATTGTCAATTTGTTTTTCATAATAACTAAACACTTTTGTTCCTGTTCCTAAAATTGATGTCGTTAATAAATAGTTATTAATGCCAAACTCTTTTGTGAGTGGATATGAAAGTGGCATATTCTTATTTGGCATTTTTGTTAATAATTCATCATTTAGTGATAATGTTAAACTATCAACATAATCTAAATCTAGAAATGTCCAAATTAATGATTCAACAATTCTCATTTCATTTGTATCACCATATTCTTTAAATGAATCATTAAAATTGATATTTAAATTCCCATCTTTTAATGATAAACCATTAATTGTTAAATCTTTTGGAAGTAAACCATTAAATTTTTCATTAGCAATTACACTATCTTTTTTTAATAAAGATAATATATGCATTACTTCTTCACCTTGATTATCAAAATCTTGATATTTAACTGTTAAAGGATATAAGACATCATCTTTATCAGCCAAATAAACTTTACTATAATGATAATTTGAATTATCAACTTGTGGTGTTAAATTGGCATTACTCCTTTCTAAAACATTAAATTTAATACCAAAAACAAAACCAACAACAGCTAATACTACTAAAAGCGGTGTGAAAATAAAAACTATTTTCCTTTTACTATCTAAATGTATTCTCATATTAATTACCTCAACCTTAATATATGTTAATGATAATTAAAATAGAACAAAAAAGGAAATTACATATTTAGTGCAATTTCCTTAAATTTATTAGTCGTCTTTACGATTTAGAAAATGTGTATGAAGTAATTCATGAGCTTTATGTGAATTAGGTTCACCTAAATAATTATCATACAATTCTTTGATTTCTGGATTATCGCAAGAGACACGCATTTTTTTATTTTTATCGATATTATAAATTCCAGCTTGGCGAGCTCTTATAACATCAATTTGTTCCATATCTTTATGAATTGGTTGACCGCCACCATTTACACAACCACCAGGACATGCCATAATTTCAATTGCATCATAAGAAGCAGTTCCATCTTTAATAGCATCAAGAACTTTACGTGCATTGGCAAGACCTGAAACTACGCATAGTTTTACTGATAAGTCATCTGTAACTTTAACAGTAGCTTCCCTAGTTCCAGATAAACCACGAACGGCTTCGAAATCAACTTTTTCTAAATTATTGCCATTTAACCATTTAGCGGCTGTTCTAGTAGCAGCTTCAATAACACCACCAGTATTTGCAAAAATATCTGCTGCACCAGTTGAATCACTTAATGTTGAATCATATTTACCATCTTCAAGATTTGCAAAATCTATACCATATCTTTTTAGCATAGCAGCAAATTCTTTAACTGACATTGAATAATCAGTTGCAGGAAGGCCATTAACTTTTAATTCATCACGACGGCATTCATCTTTTTTAGCAATACAAGGCATTAATGATACAACAACCATATTTTTAGGATCAATACCCATACCCATTTTTTCAGCATAATAAGTCTTAGCCATTGAACTAAACATTTCTTGTGGAGACTTACATGTTGAAGGTAAATGAAGTAATTCAGGATAATTGTATTCAATAAATTTAATCCATCCAGGGCAACATGAAGTAATAAGAGGTAAATTTTGTTTTGTTTGTAATCTTGTTACTAATTCTTTTGCTTCTTCCATAATAGTTAAATCAGCACCAAAGTTAGTATCAAAAACTTTTTTAAAACCTACCATTCTTAAAGCAGTAACCATTTTTCCTGTAACATCAGTTCCAGGTTCCATACCGAATTCTTCACCAAGAGATACTCTTGTAGCTGGAGCAGTATGAACAATTACATATTTTGATTCATCTGCTAAAGCTTTTTCAATTTTATAAGTATCATCTACTTGAAGTAAAGCACCAGTAGGACAAACTTGAACACATTGTCCACAATTAATACAATTATTAGGTTCACTTATGACTGTAGCAAAACCACGTTTTGAAGCTGATATAGCACCAACTGATTGAATAGCATTACATACAGCTACACAGCGACCACATAAAACACATTTACTAGGATTTCTTCTAATAACACCATTGACAATTGTTTTATTTTCTTGTGATAATGGTCCATCAAATGGAATTTCTTTTACACCAAGTTCAATTGCCAAATCTTGTAATAAACATTTACCTGATTTTTCACAAGTTAAACAATCTTTTGGATGGTTTGAAAGTAATAGTTCAACAACAGTACGTCTTTCATTACGTACTCGAGCATTGTTAGTTGAAACTACCATACCATCTGCAATATTTGTAGCACATGCAGGTAATAAATTATTTTTGCCTTTTACTTCTACAACACAAACTCTACATGAAGCTGGTTTGTGTTCAAAACAACTTTCTTCTTTCTTTAAATAACAAAGTGTTGGAATATGAATTCCATGTTTTTTTGCTACTTGAAGAATAGTTAGGGAAGAATCTTCTTCAAAAACTTGATTATTAATTGTTACTTTTACTAACATTTTCTTTTCCTCCCTTATTATTTAGTTATTGCCTTGAAGCGGCAATTACTGAAACAAACACCACATTTAATACATTTCTTAGGATCGATTACGTGAACCATCATCTTAGGCGACTTAACTGTTGGTGTATCAGTTTTTGTAATAGCACCAACTGGACAATTTCTTGCACATAAGCCACAACCAATACATTTTTCAGGATCAATAGCATAAGAAATTAAATTCTTACATACTCCTGCAGGGCATTTTTTATCAACGACATGAGCAATATATTCGTCTTTAAAGCCCTTTAATGTTGATAATACTGGGTTAGGTGCAGTTTGTCCTAAAGCACATAATGAACAATCTTTGATAGTTTTTGATAAATCATAAAGTCTATCAATATCTTCAAGTTCACCTTTTCCATCAGTAATTTTCTTTAAAATTTCAAGTAAACGTTTGTTTCCGATACGGCATGGACTACATTTACCACATGATTCTTCAACTGTAAATTCAAGATAGAATTTAGCAATATCAACCATACAATCATCTTCATCTAAGACAATCATTCCGCCAGAGCCCATCATAGAACCTTTGGCTACAAGGTTATCATAATCAATCGGTGTATCAAGATCAGCTTCAGTTAAACAACCACCTGAAGGTCCTCCTGTTTGAACGGCTTTGAATTTTTTGTTATTAACAATGCCACCACCAATATCATATATAATTTCTCTTAATGTTGTTCCCATAGGAATTTCAACTAAACCAACATTATTAATTTTACCAGCTAAAGCAAAGACCTTAGTTCCTTTTGATTTTTCAGTACCAATTTTAGCAAAATTTTCTGCACCATCTAAAATGATAACAGGAACTGATGCCCATGTTTCAACATTATTAACATTTGTTGGTTGACCATTTAAACCACGAACTGCTGGGAATGGAGGTTTTAATGTTGGTTCTCCTCTATTGCCTTCAATTGAGTGGATTAAAGCTGTTTCTTCACCACAAACGAAAGCACCTGCTCCATATTTGATATTAATATGGAATGAAAAATTAGAACCCATAATATTATCGCCTAATAATCCTGCATCTGTTGCTTGTTTAATTGCAATTTTTAAACGTTCAACTGCTAATGGATATTCAGCACGAATATAGATTTCTCCTTCATCAGCACCAATTGCATAACCAGCAATTGCCATTGATTCTAATACTGAATGTGGATCGCCTTCCATAATTGAACGATCCATAAATGCTCCTGGGTCACCTTCATCAGCATTACAAATAATATATTTCTTTTCAGAAACTGAAGCTTTAGCAAATTTCCATTTTGTTCCAGTAGGGAAACCTGCACCACCACGGCCTCTTAAACCAGATTTTGTTACTTCATCAATTATTTCATCTGGAGTCATATCAAAAATTGCTTTTGCTAATGCTTGATAGCCACGAGTAGCAATTGTTTCAGCTAATACTTCAGGATTAATATAACCTGCATTTCTTAAAGCAATTCGATGTTGTTTTTGATAAAAAGGAATTTCTGTTTGACTAGCAATTATCTTATTATCAGGTGTCTTATATAATAAGTCCTCAACAACATGTTTTTCAACTAAATGTTCTTTTACAATTCTTTCTGCATCTTCAGGTTTTACTTGAACATAGAAAGTATTATCAGGGAATATTTTAACAATTGGTCCTTTAGCACAAAAGCCAAAGCAACCAGTAATTGCTACTTCAACTTTATCTTCTAAATGATATTCCTTAACAAAATGCTTTAAATTTTCAACTATTTTCAAAGAATTAGAAGATGTACAACCTGTTCCAGCACAAACTGAAACATGATATTTATCAACTTCTTTTGAAACGCCATTTCTAATATCTAGAAGGCCTTTAACATTTTCATAATAGTTAAGTAAATCTTGTTTTGATCTAATTTTAATATTACACATAAAAACCTCCTAATTATTTTGATATTTGGCTAAGATAGATGCAACTTCACTTGCTTTAACTTTGCCATGAGTTTCACCATTAATTTGAACAACTGGTGCTAAGGCACAAGCTCCAACACATCTTAAAGATGTTAAAGTGAATTTTCCGTCTTCTGTAGTATGACCATTTTTAATTTTTAATAATTCTTCAAATTTTTCTAATACTTGTTGTGAACCTCTTACAAAGCATGCAGTTCCAAGACAAACATTTATTACATTTTCGCCTTTTGGAACCATTGTAAAGAATGAATAAAATGTGACTACACCATAGACTTTAGAAACATTAACACCTATTTTATTTGCAATGTGTTTTTGCACTACCATTGGTAAATAGCCAAAAATTCCTTGTGCTCTGTGAAGAATGGCAATTAATTCTTCTGGATCATTATTTAATGATTCAATGAATTCGTCAAGTTCTGCAAACATTTCTTCATTTGTTCTCATTTTACATTTCTCCTCCCTGACAGTTCTTTATAAAAGAATTTATAAAGAGAACATTTCTTTGATATTTTAACATAAAAGTGATAGTTAGTCTATGCAAACTCCATTAATTGGAAGATAAATTTATATTTTTTATCAATATAAAAAAACTACTCTATGTATAAAATACATAAAGTAATCAAATTTTAATATTTTTTATCCTTTTCATGCTCTTTTTGATAATTTAACCAACCTTGATAAAATTCATCATAATTTTCTATTTGAGTAAGACCATAAGTGTTAAGATTTTCAAATTCAATATAGAAATGTCTATTATAATCAAATATTTTTTCATAAAGATTAGGATCTTTAGTCATTATTAAAGAATATATACATAACAGACACATTTTAGATGTGTCAATATTTAAATCATCGATTACTGATTGAAATTCAACATCATATGAATCAATAACATCATTGTTATCAGCATATTCAGGATTACCAATTTCTTCACATAAAAATGTAGTATTATATAAACGATCAAACAATTCAATAACCTTTTTATATTCTTTATATAGAACTAGTTTTTCAAGTAATTGTCCTAAATTAACTAAAAACAAATGAAGTTCTTTGCTAGGATAATAAACATATTCAGTGTCTTCGTCATAATATGAATACGTACCTGTCCAATAAGAATATGATTTTAAACAAATTTCACCATTTTCAACTTTGGTAAATTTCTTTAAAATATTATTATATTCTTTGATAGTTTTTTCATCTAAAGGATTTTCTTCATTTTTAAAATTTTTGATTTTGAATAAAAAATAATCATATTTACTATTTTTAGCATTTAAAACTAATTCATTGATGAACTCTTTTAATTCATTTTCATTTAAACCTTCTAATTCTTGATTAAATTCTTTGATAAATTGTTCTTTTTCCATAATTACATCCTTTATTTTGATAAGCAATGCTAATATATTAAATTTTTAAACAATTGTCAATGTCAATAATTTATTTGATATCATAAAACATTTAGTTACGCAAAAAGTCTTTAAAAAAATCATAAAAAAATAAAGATATTTGTATCTTTATTTTTCTAATGTTATTTCATTCATCAATAATAACTTAACTATTGCTTGAGATCTTCCTTTAACATCTAATTTTATAATAACATTTGAAATGTGATTTCTTACTGTTTTTTCAGATATATGTAATAAAGAAGCAATCTCTTTAGTTGAATAGTTTAAAACTAAATAATCAAATATTTGTTTTTCTTTTTTAGTTAAAACATGATGCATAAATATCACCCATTTTATAATATGATAATATTTATGATTGAGGCATTTTTTCTAAAAGTTCTTCTTCAAATTCATCAAAATCATCATCTATAACTGGAACCCAACTTTTTGAAAATTCTGCATCTTTAAATAATGATGTTAATCCAGTAATTTGTTTTAAACGTAATATTTCATCTTTATCCATTCCAAGATGTTTGCTTATCCATTCATCACTTCGACCTAAATCATGTAGTTCTTTAACAATGTTACTCATTAAATCAACATCATGGCTACCTCGTGCTCGATTATGACGAATTGTTGATGCCATTCTTTGATCTAGTGGTTTATTGATTATTGATACTGGTAACATACCATTTTCTCTTTCATATATATCTTTATATTCAAGCATGACACGATATCTATGAAAACCATCAACAATAATATATTTATCATTATCTTTATCATAATAACAAACAATTGGCATAGTGTAGCCATCTTCTTTAATACTATCATATAATAGTTTCATTTCAGGAGGTGCAACATTATTTGGGTTGTAATCATTTGGAAGCACCTTATTGATTGGTACTCTTATTATTTTATATACAGGACTTTCTTTATTATTCATTATTCAAATCCTCCAAACTTTTATATTTTTCTTTTATTTGATCAATTTGACGTTGTTGAATACGAGTAAGACCAAACCCCATATAACGACACATGTGATCATTTTTCAAAATACAATAACACATTCTTTTCCAACTTGGAACATCTTTAGTTGTTTTTATATTATCTGTGTCATCAGGAATCTTTTCTAAAAATATGACTCTTTGATTTTTAAAAATTGTATAATTTGAAACACCATTAGTACGAACTTTATAACCATTTGCTAAAAGTTCTTGATATGTGGCATCTTCTAATCCTCCACCAACAAGATGCCAAAATTCAATAGAAGTTTTAAATTTTTTAATATAATTTAATGATATTCTTTTAGGTAATGTTTTTAAAAGAAAAATTGTGTATTCTTTCCAAGTATAGTTTTCAGGCAAAGTAATATTTCTATATCCCAACGCTTTGCTTTTACCATATATATTGCCAAAATTAACACCTTTAACACGACATAATAATTTTACCCAAGTATCAAAGTCAATAACACGATATAAATTTAATGATTCCTTTGCATATTCATTAAATGGTGATGCAACTCGCATTTGACTTGGAGTAGCACCGGCCATGTAATACATATCATATAGTTTATTATAATCATAATTAAATTTAAATACAGCGTGCCATACATCTGATATTTGCCAATCATATATTGGAGATGCACACCAAACATTTTTAAATTGTTTTGTTATCCAACATTTATTTTTATATCCTTTTTTCTTATTAATAAAACTATTATATCTTTGTAATGATTCATCTGCTCTAATTCCAAGTAAACATATAGTAGGGCCAGTATCATGAGTTAATTTATACCATCTTCCAAATTGTTTAGCTAAATCTTCTTGATGCATTTTATATTTATATGTTGAAATTGTATTATTTTTTAAATTGATAACATATGGGTAATTAGGCATTGGTCGAACCCAATTATTTTCTTTTTTATCATCCCATGGATACCAAAATAATTCATAATTGCTTATAGCCGTTCTTGTGGCCATAGGTAAGCAAACCCAAAATAATTCATTATTCTGATTTAATGATAATTTTTTAAATGTTTTTTCAACATATTCGGTTGTATAACAATATTGGGCTTCAAAATCTTGATGAAAAATGCCAATTTTACGATTGGGATAGTATTTATCTCTATAATCTAATAATAAATTAAGTAATAAGCCACTATCTTTACCACCTGAAAATGAAATGTAAATATTTTCAAATTCTGCAAAGATAAAGGCAAATCTATCTAAAATGCTTTCATAAACATTTTTTTCTAAATACTGCTTTCTCATTTATTTTTCCCTTACCTTTATATTTATATATGATATATTTTTATTGTTTTTCATGCAAGACTTTTAAAAGATTTTCTGCAACATTTTTTGGAAGAATTTGACTTAATTGTTCAATTGGAGCCTTAGATATTTCATCTATAGTATGATATACAGTTAGTAATCTTTTTTTCCTAATTTCACCAAGGCCAGGAACTTTATCTAAAATTGAAGACATCATTGATTTACTTTTTTTGTTTTTGAAAAAAGTAATGGCAAAACGATGAACTTCATCCTGCATTCTCATCAAAAATAAAAATAATTTTGAATCTTTTTCCAATGGAATTTCTTGAAAATTTGGAGTGATAAAAGCTCTAGTACGATGATGATCATCTTTAGCCAATCCACAAACTAACATATTACTTATTCCAAGTTCATTTAAAGCAGAATTTGCAGCATTCATTTGATTTATACCACCATCAACAATTAACATATCTGAAAATGATAAATTATCTTTAAGCAAATTATAAAAACGTCTATAAATAACTTCATGAGTTGAAGCTAAATCATCTTTAGTATTTTCGCCTTGAATATTATACTTTCGATATTTATTTTTCATTGGATAGCCATTTTGATAAACAACAACTACTCCAACTGCACTATCACCTGAAATATGAGACATATCGCACATTTCAATAGTAAAAATTCGACTTTTACCAACATAACTGCCAAGTTGAACAAAAATATCTTCATCTTTTGATGCAAGTTCAATAAATCTAGCTTCTAAAGATTTTTTAGCGTTTTCAATAGCCATCAGAAGTAATTCTTGGCCTTTTGATATTTTAGGATTTACAATATTAACATTTAATGTTTCGTTTAAAATAGTAATATTTATATTTTCCGAAATATATATTTCTTTTGGAATGTCATGAGTTTGATAAAATTGCATTAAATAAGTGACAATTAATTCATCAATTTCACCAATTAAATCAATAACTTCATTAATTTTAGCATTTAAATATCCATTACGATACATCAAAATAGATATTGATAAAAAGCCTTCTTTTATGTAAAAACCAACAACATCACGACTTACTTTATCATTAAATTCAATAATTTGTTTACTTGTTATTTTTTTAATTCCTTCGATTAATAATTTATATTCATTAGCTTTTTCAAAGTTTAGATTTTCAGAAGCTTCAAACATTTTATTAGTAAGATCTTTTAAAATTTCATTACTATAACCTTTAAAGAATCTATCAACATCTTTAACATATTCATTATAAATGTTTTTATCTAATTTATTAATACAAGGGGCTAAACATTGATTCATATGATAATATAAACAACTAATGTGAGGAATATTTTTACATTTTCTAAATGGATAAATTCTATTTAATAAATTTAAAACTGCATATGCATCTTTAGAATCAGGAAAAGGACCATAATGATAATATTTTTTTGATTTTGCGTCTCTTCTTATTGATAATTTAGGATAATCTTCTTTTGATAATGAAATATATGGATAATGCTTATCATCCATAAAAATAATATTAAAAGGAGGCATATATTGTTTTATTAAATTTATTTCTAAAACTAAAGCTTCTTTTTCAGATAAGGTCATGACAAATTCAACATCATCAATTTGCTTAACAAGATTAGCAGTTTTATTAAAATAGACACGATCAAAATATTGATTAACTCTTGTTTTTAATCTTTTTGCTTTGCCAACATATAAAACATTTTTATCAATATCTTTATATATATAACATCCAGGTGAATCTGGCATCATATCAAGTTTTGCTTTTAATTTATCATTCATTATTTTATTTTTAAAGTAACAATTGTTGCTCCTTGTCCTCCTTCATTAAATCCACCTAAACGAAAATCTTCAACAAATTTACAATTTTTTAAATATTCATGAGTTGCTTTTCTTAATGCGCCACTACCAAAGCCATGAATTATAGTGACATTTTGATATCTTGCTAGAATTGCACTATCTAAATAATTTTTTAAAGCAATTAAAGCTTCATCAACATGTAAACCAATAATATTTAAACTAATAGGAATATTTCTTTGTAAATTATCAATATAATTATGAGTTATATTTTTCTTAGTGGTTTTTGGTTCAATTGTTGTTTTTGTTAAGTCAGATTTAGAAACAATCATTGTAGTATTATTGGCAACAACAAGACATTTATCTCCTTTAATTTCTTTAATTTGCACTATTTTATTGATACTTTTAATAATGGCATAATCAGAAACTTCTAAATTTTCATTAGATACTACTTTATTTATATTATTATCTTTTAAATTATTAAGTTTTTCTAAAGCGTTATTTTTTAAATGTTGTTTGAAGCCTTCATTTTGCATTTTATTTTTAAAATCATTTGATATATTAATGATTTCTTCATAAGCTTCATTAATTAATTCATCTTTTTTTAAATTAGCTTCTTCTAAAACATCATCATATTCTTTTTGCAATTTTTCTTTTGATTTAGAAATTTCTTGCAATTTATCATTTAATTCTTTTTCTTTTTCTTTTAATGAATTTACTAATTCATCTTGTTTTTTTACTTTTTTTGACATTTCATCAATTAATAAGTCTAAATCATTTGCTTTAGTATTTTTATATTCTTTAGCTTTATCAATTATTTTAGGATTTAAACCTAAGCGATATGAAATTTCTAAAGCATAACTACGACCAACAACATCCAAAAGTAATTTATATGTTGGTTTTAAGCTTTCTTCATCAAAGCCCATTGATGCTAAAGTAATTTGCGAATTTTCTTTTGCATAATCTTTTATTCCTAAATAATGTGTCGTTATTAAAGCAATTGCTCCACTATCTTCAATATAATCAATAATAGCTTTTGCTAAGGCTTCACCTTCATTTGGATCTGTTTTACTACCAAGTTCATCCATAATGACTAGTGAATGATTATCAATATGATCTAAAATATAACTAACGTTTTTCATATGTGATGAAAAACCAGATAATGATAAAGCTATAGATTGTTCATCCCCAATATCAACAAATATATTTTTAAATATTGGTAAATTACCTTCTTTTATTGGTAATGGTAGGCCACATTGATTCATTAAAACAATTAGACCAATTGTTTTTAATGCTACTGTTTTACCACCAGCATTAGGCCCTGATATTACTATAATACGATTATTTTGACCACCAAGATAAAAATTATTTGCAACAACACTATTTTTATCTATTAATGGATGAGTAGCTTTAATTAAACTAATTATATTTTCTTCATTAATTGAAGCTATTTCATAATTATTATTTAGCCCAAAACTACCTTTTAGCATCATAAATGATATTTCTTTTAATATATCATTATTATTATTTAGGATACGATTGTATTTATTGATAAATTCACACAAAGCTTTAATAATTCTTTGAATTTCCATTTCTTCTTCATAATGCAAATTTTCAAGCAAAACATTATTTTCAATAACACTATATGGTTCAATAAAAAATGTATTTTGACTATCTGAAACGTCAATTACTAAACCTTTTATTTGATTTTTAAAAGCTGCTTTAACTGGTAAAACATAATGATTACCACGTGTTGCAATATAATTATCAGAAAGTATTGATGAATTATTTCTTAAATAACCATTTAATTTATCTTTAATTTCATTTTCACATTTTTTTATGGAATTTCTTATATTTTTTAATTTTGATGAGGCATTATCATATAAAGTATAATTGGGACTAATACAAAATTTAATTTGTTCTAATAAATCGTTTAAAGGTTGCAAATTATTTATATAATTTAATGTATAAAAGAATTTGTCATCTAATAATTTATTTTTATTAATAAATTGTTTTAAAGAATTAATCGATTCTAAAAAACTAACAAATTGATATATTTCTTCTAAATCCAAAACTGCATTTTTGCCAACTTTATTAAGATAATCACTAATATCATTAACATATGTAAGTGAAGGAAAAGTACCTAAATTAAAAAGTAAATATGCTTCTTTTGTTTTATTTAGTTCTTCTTTAACAGTTTCAATAAAATAATTTGGTTTTAGTTCATTTACCTTTTTAAAACTTAAAGAATTTATATTATATTTTAAAAGCATATCTTTGATTTTATCAAATTCTAATACTTCAAATAATTTTTCCATTTTCTTCACCTTTTATCTTTATAATTATAACAAAAAATGATAATATAGACTAGTAAAATTAATTCGAGGTCAAAAATGAAATATCCAAATTTTTTAAAAACTAATGACACAATAGGAGTTATTGCTCCTTCATGTGGAAGTAATGTAAACCCATATCGTTACAAAACTATGCAAGCAATTAAATATTTTGAATCATTAGGTTATAAAATTAAAAGAGGTCATCGCGTATATGCCAATTATAATGCCACAAGTGCTAAAGCCATAATTCGCGGTCACGATTTTATGTCAATGTATCAAAATAAACACGTTAATTTTATTTGGTCTACTGGTGGTGGCGAATTAATGATTAATATGTTACCTTTTGTAAATTTTGAAAAAATCAAAAAATTACCACCAAAATTTTTTATGGGATTTTCAGATAATACTAATTTAACATTTACATTAACAACTATTGCAGATGTTGCCACAATATATGCCCATTCATTAGGTGATTTTGCTTATGAAAAATTAAATGATGATGTAATTGACACTTATAAATTAATTACAAATCAAAGTTTATCTTTTTCATCTTATCAATATTATTATGGCCCAATAAGCAAAGAAAATAATGTTAACTTAAAAATAAATGAAAGTTTAAATTATAAAGATTTAAATATTTGGAAAAGTCTAAATGACAATAAATTTACTATTCAAGGAAGAATTATTGGAGGTTGTCTTGATTGCTTAGTTTGTTTATGTGGAACGAAATATGATAATGTTGTAAACTTTATAGAAAAATATAAAGAAGATGGTTTTATATGGTATTTTGATGTATGTGATTTAACATCAACTGGCCTTTATCGAGCATTATTTCAATTAATTAATGCAAATTGGTTAAAATATTGTAAAGCAATCTTAATTGGACGAATTGGTAACAATAACGTTATATTGAATTATAGTTTTCTACAAGCAATAAAAGATGCTTTAGAACAATTAAATGTTTATGTTTTATATGATGTTGATATATCTCACATTTCTCCATCAATGCCAATACTTAATGGTGCAATAGCAACAATTTCATATGAAAATAATAAAGGTACAATTAGTTATAAATTAAAATAAAAAAGGAACTTTGTATAGTATAATTCTATATAAGTTCCTTTTTAAATTAATCGTTAATACCTAATACTAAAACTTCTTCTGGAGCATTTGATTTTTTCTTTGGATGTTCAAGAGCTTTAATTGCTTTTTCTTTTAATCTTCTCATATGACGTTTTTCTAAGATTAACCAGAATGAAGGAGCAATAAATAATGAAGTAAAGATACCAGAACATAAACCAACTAATATAGCAATTGAGAATGCTCTAGTTGCTTCTGCACCAATAAAGATTAATGCAACAACTGGTAAAATTGTAGAAATTGTTGTCCAGAATGATCGTGAAGCACAATTTTGTAATGCTTTATTAACAATATTACGACGACCTTGTTCATCAATTTTTCCATAATTAGTTTCTTTTGCAATTTCTCTCATTCTATCAAAAATAACAACTGTATCATTAATAGAATAACCAATTATGGCAAGTACTGCTGATACAAATTCAACTTGAACTTCAATTCTAAAGACAGCAAAGACTGAAAACATAAACAAGCAGTCAAATACCAATGCCACAATTGAAGCAATAGCATATGTATACCTAAATCTAATAGAAATATAGACAATTATCAATGCAAATGCTACAAGTAATGACAACATCGCATTTATAACAGTAGCCTTAGCCATCGTTGGTGAAGATACTTGTTGAGAAATATTTACATATTCTTCATAGTTTTCTATTGTATCTAAACCAAGTTGACTAACAACAGTTCCTTCAAAATCAGTTAGGAAATTAGTTTCACTTGAATCAGGATTAATATTTGAAAATTCAATTTTAATAGCTATTGTACGATAACCACTATCAGCGTCATAAGCATCATTAATTGAAATATCTTTTTCTGCAGGTAAACGATCACCTTCTAAATTAGCATATTCACCTAGAAATTCAATTATTTTTTCCTTTGTTACTTCTTTTTTATCAGTATCATAAATATATGTTATATTTTCAACATCTTCAAAGGCATCAAAATTTGAAAAATTAATTGTGGCTGTAGCACCTGCTTTAAAATCAAGTCCAAGATTTAAAGCACCAGTTGAATCATTTCTTACAGCACCAGCAATTGAATAGCCTCCAGCAAATACAAGACCAATACCAAATACACATAATAAAGCAATTAAAACTTTTTTAGATCCTTTTACAAAATCTACTTTGCTAAAGCGTCCAAAATATGTTTGTTCTTCACCTTTATTAATATCTGGAACATTTTTCATATTAACGCCAAGTAAATATTTTTTATTATCAAGTTTACCACTCTTAATTAATAGATGCATCAATATTCTTGTAACAAGTAACATGATAACAACATTAAATACAGTAGTAATTAATAACATCGTAGCAAAACCTTTAACAGATCTTTTACCAAAGAAATATAACGCACAACCAGCAATTATTGTTGTAATATTTGAATCAAGAATTGATGATAATGATTTCTTTGTTGATTCTTCATAAGCAGCTTTAACTGAACGGCCTTTATATAATTCATCAGTAAGTCTTTCAAATAAAATAATACATGCATCGACTGCCATACCAAGACCAATAACAATAGCTGCAATTGTATCAGGTCCATATTCTCCTCCAATTAAATTAAATACAACCAAAATAATTGAAGTATAGAATAACAATGTAATTGAAGCAACAACGCCAGGAATTTTATAAATTACAATCATCATAACAATAATTGCAAGTAAACCAACAATACCAGCAATCAATGATCTATTAAATGCTTGAGATCCAAAAGCACCATCAACTTTCAATACATCACTTCTTGTAATGACAAAGTTCATATTACCAGCTGATAAAAGTTTACCAATTTGACTAGCTTCTTCTGCTGTAAAGTTTCCAGTAATTTGTGCTGTATCACCTGTTAAAGCTTCATTAACAGTAGCATTGATAATCATCTTACGACTAGCAGCAGAACGTTGCGCATCACTTACATTGGCATTTGAATCAAAAACAGCTGCATAATCACCAGGATATCCTGTTTCATCATTTGCTTGTTCATAACCAATCCAAGCAATCATATTATGACCAGCAAGTTCACCTGTAACTCTTCCAAAAGTATCAGTATCTGCAATATTAAGCAAAACTATAGGTTGACCATTATCATAAGATAAAACTGCACCATTAGTTTCTTTTAAAACTGATCCATCCATTACAATATTACCTTCTTCATCTGTGAAAGTAATTTCAGTATCAGATTCGATTAATGTTAAAATTTGAGCAAGTTCAGTAGTATCTTTTGAAGAAACACATACACGAATATGAGATGAAACATCTTCACCTGGAGTCTTTTCAACAGATACTTGAGGGTTTTTAACACCTGCGATATCAATTCTTCCAGCAATAACATCAGCAATATCTTCAATTACTGGGAGTTCAAAACCTTCCTTTTCTGAAACATCATAAACAATTTCATAACCACCTTTAAACTCAATACCTAAGTTTGGATCTTTTATTGAAGGTAAAGTAAAAAATAAAATTGCGAAAATGGTAAATACCATTGATATGAAAGATAATAATCTACGCATTAGGTTGCCCCCTCTTTAAATCAAATTTTATAAGTTTTATTAACGCAAGTAATATATATTATATATATTAAAAAAACACTTGCTCATATACTTTAACACTTTTTCATAAAATAATCAATAAGAAAAAAAAGAAAGGTGGCTACATTATCAAAAAAAATCTTTTCACTGCATTAAGTAAATTGATATTTTTAAGTTTATTATCAAAAATTTTATCAATTGTAGCAAAAGTAATTATTGCTAGAAAAATATCAACAATTGCAATGTCAGTATATTCTTTAACTTTGCCTACGTTAAGCCTACTTTTAAATATTGCACAACTTGGCATACCAACAACAATTTCAAAATTAATAGCAAAAAAAAGATATTCAACCTTTAAAATAATGCAAGTAAGTGTTTTTATAATGTTATTTTTAGATCTAATAATTGGAATTACTTATTTATTTTTTGTACCAAAAATTGCAACATCTTATTTGCAAAATGAATTTACTATGCCAACATTGTATGGTATGGTTTTGCTATTACCTTTAGTATCTTTTACATCATTATTAAAAGGATATTTTGTCGGCATTAATCGAGTTGAAATGGGTTCAAGTTGCCAAATAAGTGAAGAAATCGGGCGTTTACTTTTTATTGTTCTTTTTGTTGATTATATAGATAAACAAAACATTTCATTTTTGGCATTTTTTGCTATGTTTTCATCAATTGTTGGCGAAATATTCCAATTAATTCATTTAATTTTGGCATTAAATATAAAGAAGAAAAAAATAACTAAAAGAATTAAAGAAAATAATAATGAAAATAATAAAATAATTAAAAACATTTTAAGTATTTCTATGATGAGTACATCAACAAGATTAATTGGTTCAATTATTTATTTTTTTGAACCCATTATATTTACATATTTAATGCTTAAAAGTAATGTATCTAATGAAGAATTAACTCTTGAATATGGTATTGTAAATAGTTATATTTTTCCTTTAATATTGCTTCCTTCCTTTTTTTCAAATTGCATTTCAACATTTATGTTACCAAAATTATCACGTAATGTTGAACAAAATAATTATAAAAAAGCAAAATATTATTTTTTATCAATTACATCTATTTCCTTTTTTAGTGGTTTAATTTGTTTAACAACAATTTATTTATTTCCTGAATTCTTTTTAAACATTTTATATGGAAAAATTGTAGGATTAAATTATTTAAAAAGATATATTTTCTTTATTAGTATCTATTTTATTCAAATGCCAATTCATTGTGCATTAGTTGCCTTTGACCAAGAAAAATTACTTCTTTTTGAATCAATTATTTGTAATTTAGTTCGTATTATATGCTTTTTTATTTTTATACCATTATATAAAACAGATGGTATGGTTATTGCAATATTAATTTCTATTTACTTATCTTGTACTATTCATATAGTTACTTTATTTAGATGTTTTAGAACTCTTAAGAATAAATGTAAGTCCATTATTAATATATAAACATAAACGTATATCTTTAAGACTTTTTATTTTCTTTTCCTTTATTTTATTTAATAAATCTTTTTCATCTATTTTTACTTTTTTAAGATTTTCTTTATCAATAATACCATCACTAATTAATGGATCTGGAAAATTTGAAATTGAATCTTTATAAGTTATTACTGAAAGTTTTCCAGATGTTTCTAAAATTGCCCAACGAATTGCTGTAACACTATCAAGCCCTTTTTCTCTTATTTGATTATATAAATCATCAATTGTATATCTTTGTTTTTCCATTTCCTGAAAATCAATATTACCATTATCAATGATAATGGCCTTTTTACCATCAATAAAATCGCGAATTTTTTTATTTTTTAAAGTTATAAAGGCAAGACTTATTTGCAAAAAGCATAATATTCCAACTGATACAATTGTAAAATAAATTGGAACAGTATGATCAATTATTGACATTGTTATTAAATCTGAAATTGTAAAATAAACTGCTAAATCAAAAATTGATAAACTTCCAACTTCTCTTTTCCCCATAATTCGTATAATTAAAATTAAATAAAAATACATTAAAACTGTATAACAAATAACCTTTAAAATTTCCACTTTAACACTTCCATAGTTATATTTTTAACTTTTTTTGAATATATATACTTTGACAAACAAATGTTTGCTAGGGAAGGAAATTTTATGAAAAAATTTATTTTAGCACTTTTAATTTCAATAATATCATTACTTACTTTTTCTATCATTACTTCATCAATTGTAGCATATTTACAATATGGAAAAGATATCAAAATAAACATGTATTTATTACAAGCAATTTCTATAATTTTATTTTTAATTTCTGGTTTAATTTTTGGACTTATAAATAAAAAACAAGGATTATTTGGTGCGTTAGCATTTATCCTTGTTTATGTTATTTTTGTTTTTATTTTTAATATTTTATCAAAACCTGAAAACATTCAAACATATTATTTTTTATTTATTATTGGAAAATGTTTATTTTATAGTTTGGGTTGTGTTGTTGGTGTTAATATTAGACGACATTAAAATAATGTTGTTTGATATGGCAATTTTAAATGTTGATAAGCTTTTTCAGTAACAATACGCCCTCTTGGTGTTCTATTTATTAGACCTTGTTGTAATAAATAAGGTTCATAAACATCTTCTAAAGTAACTTCTTCTTCTCCAATAGCTGCTGCTATTGATTCAATTCCAACTGGTCCACCTTTAAATCTTTCAATAATGCCTTTTAAATAACGAATATCAACATCATCTAATCCTAAAGAATCAACTTTTAAAGCATTTAATGCATTTTTTGTTACTTCAAGATTAATATGGTCATCGTTAGTTACAATAGCAAAATCTCTAACTCTTCTAAATAAACGATTAGCAATTCTAGGAGTTCCTCTACTACGTCTTGCAAGTTCATTAGCAGCATCATCATCAATATTATTATTATAAACTTTAGCAGTTCTTTTTACTATTTTAGTAATATCTGCAATATCATAATAATTTAATTTAAAAATTATACCAAAACGATCTCTTAAAGGTGCAGAAACATCACCAACTCTTGTTGTTGCTCCAACTAAAGTAAATGGTGGTAAATCAATTGAAATGGAATGGGCACTACTATCTTTACCTACAACAACATTAATAACATAATCTTCCATAGCACTATAAAGCACTTCTTCTACAACTTTTGGAAGACGATGAATTTCATCAATAAATAAAACATCGCCAGGCTCAAGCATTGAAAGAATAGCTGCTAAATCGCCTGTTTTTTCAATTGCAGGGCCACTTGCAGTTTTAATATGAGCATTTTTTTCATTAGCAATTACATATGCAAGTGTTGTTTTGCCAAGTCCTGGAGGGCCATAAATCAAAACATGATCTAAAGCTTCTTCTCTTTTTTTTGAAGCCTCAATAAAAACTTGCAAGTTTCTTTTCATATCTTCTTGGCCAATATATTCATTTAAAGTAGCAGGACGAAGTTTTATTTCTTCTTCTTCATCAGTATATTTTTTTGTTGAATCTAAAAGTCTATCTTGCACAATATTTTCCTACTTTCTTAACATTTGTAAACATTCTTTGATAATTGTTTTTGTTTCTTTTTGTTCAATATTGGTTATTTTATTTATCACGGAATCAATTTCAGTAACTTTAAAACCAAATTGTCTTAATGCATCATAAACATCACTATAAACTTCACTTTTCTTAGCTGAAGAATTATTTTTATCATCATGAACAAGTCTGCCTTTCAAATCTAAAATGATTTGTGAAGCAGCTTTAGGACCAATAGTTGGTAATTTTTTTAAAAATGCAACATTTCCTAGTTCAATTGCAGTTATTAAATTGTTTGGTGTTGTTGCACCTAATATAGCACAGGCTGTTTTTGGGCCAATACCACTAACACTAATTAATTCATTGAATAAATCTTGTTCTTGTTTTGTTTTAAAACCATATAGGGAAAAACCATCTTCTTTAACTTGAAAATATGTGTAGATTAAATCATTTCCATAAGTGAAATCTTGTGGACGACTAACATTTATTTGGAAACCTATTCCATTAACATCGACTAAAATGTAATCAGAATTAATTCCAACTACATCTCCCTTTAAAAAATTTATCATGTAATATTTTCCCCCTGTTGGTTTAATTATACATTAATCACTTATGACATTCAAACAATAATTATTTGATGATTAATTAATTTGAAATTTTTGCTCCCTTGCCAAACTATAATATTCATTTTGTCCAATGATAATGTGATCAAGCAATTTAATTTGTAAATATTCCAAAGCTGACTTTAAGGAAAAGAATGATGCAATATCATCTAACGATGGACTTGAATTACCAGATGGATGATTGTGACATAATAAAATTTTTTTTGCATATTTTTCAATAGCATTTTTGCATATCAGTTTGTTATTGTTTACTGCTAGAGTATCATTTCCAATTGAAATAGTTTCTTCATATAAAATTTTATTTTTAACATTTAGATATAGTACTACTTGATTTTCTTGTTTTAAATTTTCCATTTTAAAATGAAGATAATTATATACATCAAGTGGACTTGATAGTTCAATATTTTGTTTCTCATTTATAAAATTATTTCTTAAAAAACGTTTAAATAATTCTCCAACTGCTAAAATTAAAATTGCTTTATTTTTATTGATGCCTTTTTCCTTACATAATTCATAAAAACTTAAATTAAACACATTATTTAGACCATTAGCTGTTGTTATTAATGATGTTGCAATTTCTATGGCTGAATTATTTTTAGTACCACATTGAATAATAATTGTTAACAATTCAGCATCTGATAATACACCAATGCCATAACTTAATGCTTTTTCTCTTGGCCTATCATAAATTGGCAAATCTTTAATTGTACCCATTAAGTTGTAAATTTAAATTTAAAGCCACCAGGTAAAGTAATATCGCCACTTGATGAACTATATAATTTATAAACGATTATAGTTACAACAGCTACCACACCAAATGCCAATACTAATCCCATGCCTAAATCAGCACCTTTGCCATATCTTTCTTTTAACTTATTTTTTGATAATTCATTGTATTTTATTTCTGATAGCATTTTTATATCCTCCTACTTTTAAAATAGTGATTTCATTAATAAATTACTAAAAAAAGTGGCTCTATTTTTTTTTGTGGGGTCAAAAAAAAGCTGTTCACGGCGTGGGGTCGAAAAACCCCACGTTTTTGAATAG
>CANQTM010000016.1 GCA_947626825.1 uncultured Bacilli bacterium
TTCTGAAGACACTTATAATGTTAGTATGTATATAATATGTAGCAATGAAGATTGCAATGCTCATTCACAAGAAAATGGCTTTATTGTTACAAAACAAGTTAGTGGAGACACAAATGTTGAACATGCAACATGTGATAAAGATAAAATATTATCATTAAAATATGAATTATCTATTGATGATATTAATCCAGCATTGCAAAGTCATGTAAAAATAAAAACAACACCAAAAGATCATGTTGTTAATGAAGAATTAACACATTATGTTGTTCTTGAAGGAAAATTAAATCATGCCTATACATTAAATGAAAACTATGAAGGAACAATTAATGTTGAAAAACCTAGTAGTTCAATTGCTAATGGTTGGGAATGGAAAAAATTAGCTGATGGTGGCTATAGAGCTACATTACATTTAGTATGTTATGCAACATATGATAAATATTATCCAGAAGATTTAGCGCATGAACATGTAACAGATTCAGATCGTCAAAAATATATTCATTATCATGAAATTGAAGCAATGGCTACACCAACAATGGATGCTGATTGTACAACAAAGACATCAGTAACATATAGTGTTACTATTTCATATGAAAGAACAGATTATTCTTCTTCATATTCAGAAGCTAAAGCAGAAGCACCTGGACATATTTGGAAAATAGATAACAACTTTAGTGAAGAAATATCAGGTGTTGCTGGCCTAGAAGGTATTAAATTTAATGAAGGTATTGCATATAGAATTTCAAGAACAGATACAACTTGTGAAGATGCTCCTATTTATATGGTATATGTAAAACTTGTATGTACAAATAATAGTGAACATAGTATTGTTCTTTCATTTGAAATGGAACCTTCTACATACACACCAAAGACAGATATAAGCAAAGGCCTTGCTGAATACGTTCAAACAATTAAAAGTGAAGCATTTAAAGCTGATGGCACTGTAGAAGATGAAAAAGATAAATATACAGTTTATAAATTATATGAATCTGTAACAGGTATATATACAACTGATGCAGATAGATTTGATGGTGCAAGTCAATCTATTACTATCACTCTTCCTTCACAAGAAGTTGGTGATATTTTAGGTCACGCTTGGAAAATTGATGAAGATTATTTAGGTAGTGATCATGGTTGGACATGGAGTGCAGTTAATGGAACTGACAATGTTTATAATGCTACAATTCATTTTGTATGTAGTGGTTGTAACAAAACATTTAGTATAACAAAACAAGTTATAGGAACAGTAACTCCTGCTACATGTCTTGAAAACGAAGAAGTTGATTATGAAGTTGAAATTGATTTAATTGATTTTAGTGATGTTGTAGGAAATAAAAACTTACCTACTGATTTAACAATTAACAATTATGACAATTTAACAATTAATGATAGTTTTGTTGACACTATAAAAGAATTAAAAGACACACATACAATTATCATGAATAATTCGTTTATTGGTCATGAATGGATAATTGATACAACATATAATGATAATTATTTTGAAAATGGTGTTAAATGGGAAAAAGTTTCTGAAGACACATATAATGTTAGTGTTTATGTAAAATGTAATAACAGTTCTCATGGTCTTGAAAATGGTTTTGTTGTTACAAAACAAGTTGTTGGAACAACAAATGTTGAACATGCAACATGTGATGAAGAAAAAATATTATCATTAAGTTATGAATTAACAGTTGGTGATATTAATAATGTTTTAGGAAAAGCAGTAATCACTGACAAAGATCATGTTGTTGATGGTACAGTTACTTATAGTGTTATTATTGAAAATAAATTAGAACATAAATATGTTAAAGATGTTAATAAAGGTAATCGTATCAAAGCATATGATTTGGAAGAATTTGAACCTTTAACTGATCAAGAAGGTTGGGATTGGGAAGAACAAATACATGGTGGATACAATGTAACTTTGTATTTGGCATGTTATGCAACATATGATAAATATTATCCAGAAGATTTAGCACATGAACATGTAACAGATCCAGATCGTCAAAAATATATTCATTATCATGAATTACATGCTATAACAGTTCCAGATATTGATGGAGATTGTACTACAGCTAAAGCAATAACATATATTGCAACAGTTTATTATCAAAATAATGTATATACATCATCATATTCAGAAAATCATGAAGCAGTTCCAGGACACACTTGGAAAATAGATAATAACTTTGAAGGAACAATTGATGATGTTGAAGGACTAGAAGATATTGAATTTAATGCAGGATTAGCTTATAAACAAATTAGAGATGATGTTAATAATAATCCAGTATATATGGTATATGTAAAACTTGTATGTACAAATAATAGTGAACATAGTATTGTCCTTTCATTTGAAATGGAAGCTTCAAGTTATCAAGTACATGATCATGTATCGCCAAGTGTTGCAAAATATGAAAAAACAATTGGAACAGATATATTTGAAGATGTAAATAAAGTAAATGAAAATTATACTGTTTACTATTTATATAATTCATTATCAGGCACTTATACAACAGGTATGGATAAATTTGATGGCTTATCACGTACAATAACAATTAATTTACCTGATCAAACTTCAAATGATGCTATAGGCCATAGTTGGGAAGTAGTTGGTTGGACATGGAGTGCAGTAGCAAATGAACAAAATACTTATTATGCTACAATTCAATTTAGTTGTGACTGTGGATTAACATTTAGTATGACAACAATTGTAAAAGGTGAAAAAACACCAGAAACATGTACAAATGATAGTTATGTAACATACAACGTTTCAATGAATGCACTTGATTTTGCAAATCTTCCTGGAAATGAATATTCAGATGGAGATAATACAATTACTATTGGCAACTATAATAATTTAACATCAAAAGATAAATATTCAGATGGTGCAATTGAAAGATTAAGTAGTGAACACATCGTAACTATGGAAAATTCTCATACAGGCCATCGTTGGGTTGTTGATAAAGATTATGAAACAGATGAATTTGTAAAAGGCGTTAAATGGGAAAGAATTAATTCGACAACTTATAAATTAAGCGTTTGTGTTAAATGTGAAAATGAAGGCTGTTTTGCAAATAACAATCATATTATAGTTGTTATAAATGAAGTTAATGGTGTTGCAGATCGTGAACAAGCAACATGTTTAGAAAATAGAAATCTATCATTAAGTTACACTTTGAAAATTGATGATATTACTTATGCTTTAAATTTATTAGATGGTGAAAAGACAGTAACAACAATGAAAGATAATATTGTTGATGCTACAATATCAACAAATATTGTTATTGAAAATGCTTTAGGTCATAGCTGGAATGCTCCAGTATGGACATGGCTTGTAAATAATAGAGTTGCTATTGCTACATTTGTTTGTGAACATGATAGTAGTCATGTTGTTGAAGTTTATGCAACTACAGATGGCAAAGAAAATAAAGTTGTTATAGATGAATCAAATAAAGCAACATGTGATGCTGCAGGCAAAATATCATATGCAGCAACAGTTATTGGTCCAGATGGAAAGACATATAGTGACAAATATGAAAGAGAAATTGAAGCATTAGGACATCATTATGTTTTAGATTCAATTGAATGGGCAGATGATATGTCATCAGCTACAGTACATTATGTTTGTACAAATGATAATAGTCATAAACATGAAGAAGAAGCTATTGTAACATCTGAAATAACACAAAAACAAACTTGTGAAGATGCAGAAATTACATTATATACTGCTAAAGCAAGTTGGTCAGAATACAATTCTGGAGAAGAAGTAGTTGTTACAAAAGAAGTACAAACAAAAGAAGCTCTAGGTCATAACTGGAACAAACCTGAATGGACATGGAGTGAAGATCATTCAGTAGTACATGCAAAATTCACATGTGAAAATGATAAAGAAGGTAATCATATTGTAGAAGTAATTGCTACTACTGATGGAACTGATAATAAAGTTATCAAAGATGATTCACAAAAAGTAACCTGTGAAACAGAAGGTAAAGTAATTTACACAGCTACAGTACTAGGACCTGATGGTGAAGTTTATAGTACTAAATATGAAGAAGTTACTCCTGCATTAGGTCACAATTATATTGTAGATCCAGCATATGACAATGGTTTTGAATGGTCAGAAGATGGCACAATAGCCAAAGTACATTATATTTGTACAAATGATAATAGTCATAAACATGTAGAAAATGCAGATGTAACATTTGTAGTAACACAAAAACAAACTTGTGAAGATGCAGAAATTACATTATATACTGCTAAAGCAAGTTGGTCAGAATACAATTCTGGAGAAGAAGTAGTTGTTACAAAAGAAGTACAAACAAAAGAAGCTCTAGGTCATAACTGGAACAAACCTGAATGGACATGGAGTGAAGATCATTCAGTAGCACATGCAAAATTCACATGTGAAAATGATAAAGAAGGTAATCATATTGTAGAAGTAATTGCTACAACAGATGGAACTGATAATAAAGTTGTTGTAGATAACTCAAATAAAGCAACATGTGAAGATGCTGGCTCAATAGTTTATACAGCAACAGTTGTTGGTCCAGATGGAGAAACATATACAAATATTGTTTCAATTATTATAGATGCTTTTGGTCACAATTACATCTTAGATCCAGCATATGAAAATGGCTTTGAATGGTCAGATGATATGACATCAGCAAAAGTACATTATATTTGTACAAATGATGGTAGTCATAAACACGTAGAAGAAGCTATAGTAACATCTGAAGTAACACAAGCACAAACTTGTGAAAATGATGAAATTATAACATATACAGCAACAGCAAGTTTTGAAGAATATAATAATGGAGCAATTGTTAAAGATACAAAAGTTGTTAAAACTAAAAATGCTCTAGGCCATAGTTGGAATGCTCCAGTATGGACATGGAATAGTGACCATACAGTAGCTCATGCAATGTTTACATGTGCAAATAATAGTAGTCATGTAATTGAGATCGTTGCAACTAAAGAAGGCGAAGAAAATAAAGTTGTTATAGATGATTCACAAAAAGTAACTTGTGAAACAGATGGTAAAGTTATTTACACAGCTACAGTACTTGGCCCTGATGGTAAAGTATATAGTACAATATATGAAAATATTATTACTAAATTAGGTCACAATTATATTGTAGATTCAGCATATGACAATGGTTTTGAATGGTCAGAAGATGGCACAATAGCCAAAGTACATTATATTTGTACAAATGATAATAGTCATAAACATGTAGAAAATGCAGTAGTAACAGAACAAGTTGTTGCAGCAACATGTACAGAGAATGGCTACAGCATTTATACAGCAAAAGTTACTTTCTTAGGAAAAGATTATAGTGCTACAAAAACAATTATAAGAGAAAACACAGCACTAGGTCATAAATGGCATCTTGATGGATGGACATGGAATGATGATTACAGTGAAGCAGTAGCAGGTTTCACATGTGAAAGATGTGGAATTAATGAAGTTGTTACAGCTACAATTGATGTTGAAGTAGATGATCATGAAACAACAATCTACACTGCAACAGTTATCGGACCAGATGGACTAACATATACAGATGTTGTAAGTATTGAAAAAGAACTTGATATTAGTTATGTTGTCACTTTATTACTAGTTGAGATTGCTACATTATTGGTTGAAACAATAATCTTAGGTGTCTTAATAGGAAATACATCAATTGGACAATTATTAGCTAATCGCAAGAGAAAAATCAAACAATTACTAGTAAGAAGATCAAGATAATGCAAAGGAGAAAGTAAAACTTATGATGACAAATAATATTATGAATACTATTAAAGTCTTTGGCCACGAATACGATTGGGATTTAGATACGACTATGATTTGCTTGATGATTCTACAAATCATAGTTGTGATTCTAATGGTTGTAATCTTTGCGATAATAATTAGAAAAGTTATGAAGATTAGAAAACAAATTAAAGAAGCTAGTCTTCAAGAACAAACTGCAAAACCTGTTGAAGAATATCGTAAATTGATTAACATCACTTTAGATACTGATATGGTTCAAAAAGAATTCTTTACTGGAGATAAATTTAATAGTGAAGGTTTGATAGTAATTGCTCACTATAATAAAGCTCCATTTACAGAATTAATCGTAGATTATGAACTTCAAGAACCTGATTTAAGTGTTGAGGGTAAGCCAACAGCTATAGTTACTTATCGTGGTTTAGAAGCAGCTTATGCTATTTCAGTTCTTCAAGGTGCAACTCCTGTGGTTGAAGAAACTACACCTGTTACCCAAACTGAAGAAACTTCAACAACTGTAGTTGAGGAAAATGTTCCAGTTGAACAAGTAGAAGAAGTTGAAGATAATGTAGCAGTAACAAATGAAGAACCAGTAACTGAAGTTGCTTCTGAAGAAGAAGTTACTGATAAACCTGTTGTAATGGTTAACACTTCAAATCAAACACATCATAATAAACGTAGATATAGAAGAATAATTCTTGTAAAAAGAAAAAAATACTAAGAGGACCTTACAATGCTAAATATTATAAATACAATTAAAGTATTTGGTCATGAATTAGATTGGGATTTGAATACGACATTATTTTGGTTTATCGTAGTGCAAACAATATTGTTAATCTTAATTATTATATTATTTATTATTCTTCTTAAAAAATTAATTTCATCACGAAATAATAAAGAAAACAAACCAACTGAAGTTCTTGATTTAGAAAATCATCGTCATTTAGTTAGTATTAGTTTAGATACCAATATGGTTCAAAGAGAATTTGATGTTGGTGAAGAATTTAATAGTGATGGTTTAATTGTTACAGCTAATTATGATGAAGAACCATTAACAGAAATTGTTAGTGATTATGAAGTTCATATGCCAATTATGAACAAGGAAGGTAAACCATTAGTTGCAGTAACATATAAAGATGTTGTTTCTGCATACGCGATTTCTGTAAATGAAGTTTCAGAAGATGAAGATACTAGTGAAGGCCCAAATGATGACGATGAAGAAGAAACACCACATGTTACACAAGAAGTAATAGTAGAAGAAGAATCAGTTGAAGGTGGTGTGCTTCATTATGATCGTAGTTTCACAGCTAGATTTATTCAATCAGATGATGATATTAAACATTGGTATACAGAAATAAAAAATTATCTATTATCTTATATGAATATCAAAGATAGAATTAGTTGGCGTAGAGAAAGTTTTAAACATAAAAATCAAATTATTGCAAGATTAGCTTATCGTGGAAAAACATTATGTCTTTTCTTACCACTAAATGCTTTAGATTTAGCTGATACAAAATATAAAGTTGAAGATGTTAGTGATAATCATCAATATCAAGAAACACCATGTATGTATCGTATAAAAAATGAAAAAAGAGTACGATATGCAATGGAATTAATTGAAATGGTTATGATTGATTTAGAAATTGAAAAAATTGATGATTTTGTATCAATTGACTATTTTGTTCCTTATGAAGGAATAGTTGAACTTATTAATAAAGGATTAATCAAAAGAGAAATAAAAAATCAAAATGATTTTTTAAATAGTAATAGGGAAGAAGAAACATTATCTTAGCAAAAGGGGCATATGCCCCTTTTAATTTCAACATAATTAAAAAGAGCTCAAAGCTCTTTTTTCTTACGTAATATAGTATAAACAGGTAATTTATATTTAATTTTGATTTTTATTATTTGTTTTGGATGCCTAGCAACCTCTAATTGATCATCATTTTCATCAATCATATCCAAAATTTTTGTGGTAATACATTTTCCTGATGGCATAAAACATTCAAGAATTATATTTTTTGAAAAGTTGTTTTTAACTTCTATAGTAACATAATTATTTTTATCATTACTTTTAATGACAAGACCAATAAATGTTTGGGTTGGATTTTCAACATTTAAATCTTTTAAAAGTGCTTCGTTTTTTATTTTTGGATTATAAAATCCCGAATAGGTAATACGATTTTCAGCTTTTTGAATTTCTTTTTGATAATATTTTATTACATTATGTTTTAATTCTTTATTATGATAATATTCATCAATTAAATGACGATATGCGCTTACAACTGTTGCTATATAATGAGCTGATTTCATACGTCCTTCAATTTTAAAACTATCAATATGATTTTTTAATAATAATGGAAGATATTCAACACTATTTAAATCACAAGATGCTATAATACATTTTTGATTGCTAACTAATTTGTTATCATTATATAAGTTATATACCCAACGACATGAATGAGCACATCCACCTTTATTAGCATCACGATCAACCATTGAATTAGATAAACCACAGCGACCAGAATAAGATGAACACATACCACCATGAATAAAAGTTTCTATTGCTACAGAACTTTTATTTTTTATATCAATTATTTCGTTGATATTTAATTCTCTTGCTAAAACGACTCTATTAATATTTAGATTTTGTTTTAAAAATGAAATAGCTAAATTATTAGTAATAGATTGTTGAGTAGAAACATGAATTTCAAAATGACAATTTAATTCTTGTGCTCTTTTCATTATATAAACACTTGAAACAATAATAGCATGAACACCAATATTATCTAAAGCTAATAAATATTCATCTAATTTAGCAAAATCATTATCAATTGGTACAATGTTTACTGTAACATGAACTTTAGCATGATGTTTGTTAGCAAATATCACTGCTTCTTTTAAATCATCTAAGGAAAAATTATTTGCTTTGGCTCTTAATGAAAATTGTTTTCCACCACAAAAAACAGCATCAGCTCCATATAAAATTGCTATTTTTAATCTTTCTAAATCACCTGCAGGGACTAATAATTCTACTTTTTTCATTTTTCTATCCCCACTCTTTTAGTTAAGAAACCTTCAGTGAAAGATAATGAATTATCTAATTTTAATAATTCATTCATTGATATTTTTTCATTTAAAGATTTTTTAAATAAATCAATTACTTTAGATACATATTCACTATTTAAAAATAAACAATCAAAAATAAAAATATTAATATGTTTTGCTAATTGTTGACTATAATCTAAATAACACCAAATATTATTATCAAAGATACTTGTAATGCCATTTTGTTGTAGAATTTTATAATGTTGATTTCTTGTTTCTTCTTTTATACTTAAATTTGTAGAATTAACTAGATTTTTATCTAAATTATTTTGTTTTATAAAATTAGAAATTATTTTTCTTTTACTTTCATATAAACTTACATAACCAAAAACCATAATTCCATATTGTTCTTTGTTTTTAATTGGTAAATTATTGATATCATCTATATGCATATCTTTTGAACATATTATATTATTAATGCCCATTTCTTGGTAAGTTAAAATATCATAAGTGTTTCTTAAAAATGTTTCATGATAGAAATAGCATTTATCGGAAAAATTATATTTTTTTGCTATAACAAAAACTGCAAAATCACAAAAATAAAAGCCATCAACACCAATTGAAATTAAATTTTGTATATATGCTTCTAATTTAATTAAATGATCGTTTGTAAATATTTTGTTTATTAATATATAGACTTTTTTTTCATTTAAATGACTTTCTTTTGTTATTTTTTTTATTTGATTTAAAGAAAAAGAAAAAGAATAACGAAAAGACACAAATTTATTACTTAATAAATATGCATCAGCATTATTAAATTGTTTTACATCATCATAATTATTTATTTTTACTACTATTTCCATTTCTTTTGTATTCCAATACCTACTGTACCTGGTCCAGCATGTGCAACAACATTTAAAGACAAGGTAGTTACTTTATATGAAATATTATCGATGTTTTCTGAAATTAAATCAATAATTTCTTTAATTTTATCAGAATTTGAACTATCACTATTTAAAATAACTAATTCATAATCACTTTTTAAATTTGGAATATTTTTTTGCCATTCTTTTAAAGCACCTCTAAGTGCTTTGTATCTAGTTCTGGTTAGATTTTTTTTATTTATTTCACCATCTTTAAATGATAAAGTTGGTAATACTTTAATTAATGATGCTAAAGAAGCAATTGATGGTTTAATTCGACCGCCTCTTTTTAAATATTTTAATGATTCTGGAATAAAAACGCTATCTTCTGTACCTTTTAAAGTGTTAACCTTTTCAATAATTTGCATTTCATCTAGGCCGTCTTCAACTAATTTTTTGGCATAAAAAACTTGATTTGCCATCCATGTACAAACAGATAAACTATCATAAACAATAACTTTATCTTTATATTTTTCGTTACATACTTTGGTAAATAAAGAAAACATTGAACTTAATTTAGATGAAATCGTAAAATGAATTATTTTATCAGCTTTGGTTGTTTCAAACAAATTATCAAAATAAGATGTTATTTCACCAATTGTTGGTGTTGATGTAGATATGATAGAACCATTTCTCATCATTAAAGCTAATTTATCATTATCCATATCTATGGTGTCGTGATATTCTACACCATCAACAATAACATTTAAAGGTAAAACATTTAAATTATTTGCTTTTATTTCTTCTTTAGTTAATGCAATAGTTGAATCACTAGAAATAATAATTTTTTCCTTATCCATAAAAATTGTAATTCCTCCATATTAAGTTTATAAATTAGTCATATAGATTATAACCAAATTGCAATAATTCGCCAATACTTTTATATAAAATATCATTATTATATGTTACTTTTAAAACATTTATTTTTTTAAATATTTATTGTCAATAATTCAAAATCGTATTATAATAAAATACGAAAGGGAATTATTAATCAAAATGAATGCAAAAGAATTTTTTTATGAATTTGGTAAACTAATTTATCAAATAGACGGAATATATGAAAACTATAGTAAAAACAATAAGGTAAGCGCTCATAATTTATTATGGATATTATATTCTTTAAATGATGGTAAAGAACATAGTCAAAGACAAATTTGTGATGATTGGTTAATTCCAAGAAGCACAGCTAACTCTATAATTAAAGAACTAGAAGAAAAAGGCTATGTTTCTTTATATAAAATAAAAGGAAAAAGAAGAGAACTAAATATTTGTTTAACAAAAATAGGGCAAGAATATGCTAATAATATTTTAGATGATTTATATAATAGAGAAAAAAAAGCATATAAATCTATAAATAATCCTAAAGAAATATTAGACATATTAAGAAAAATGATTTTGAAATTGCAAATTATTACAAAAAACAATTAAAAGGGGAACGGGAAGATTATGAAAAAAATAACACAAGATGCTGGAAGAAAACAATTAGGAGATTTTTCTGCTGATTTTGCTCATTATAATGATGATGTTTTATTTGGTGAAAATTGGAATAATCAAGATATTGATTTAAAAACAAGATGTATTATTACAGTTGTTGCTTTGATGTCATCTGGCATAACGGATAGTTCATTGATTTATCATTTATAAAATGCTAAAAATAATGGCGTCACTCAAAAAGAAATTGCGGCTATTATTACTCATTGTGGTTTTTATGTTGGTTGGCCAAAAGCGTGGGCTGTTTTTCGTTTAGCTAAAGATGTTTGGAATGAAAAAATAGTAGAAACAACATCAAAAGATATTTATCAAAATACTATTTTATTTCCAATTGGCAAACCAAATGATGGTTTTAAACAATTTTTTATAGGACAAAGTTATTTAGAACCAATTAGTAAAGAACAAGTTGGTATCTTTAATGTAACATTTGAGCCAGGATGTCGAAACAATTGGCATATACATCACGCAAAAAGTGGTGGTGGTCAAATCCTTATTTGTATAGGAGGTAGAGGATATTATCAAGAAGAAGGGGAAAAAGCTATTGAAATGAGACCTGGAGATTGTATTAATATTCCTGCAAATGTTAAACATTGGCACGGTGCAGCAAAAGATAGTTGGTTTAGTCATCTTGCAATAGAAGTACCAGGTGAAGAAACTTCAAATGAGTGGTTAGAACCAGTTACAGATGAAGAATATTATAAATTATAAGTTAATAAAAATATATTTTTGAAAACTTAGTAAGGTGTAAAAAATGAAAATCAACCAAATATTTTTATGTTTAACAACATTTTTGTTATGTAATTGTTCTAATAGTAACAATACTATTAGTGAAATAAATGATAATAGTGAAAATAAAACAGAAAACAGTATAACAAGTAGTGATAATAATATCAAAGTTGTTTATTTTAGTTGCACTAACAATACTAAAAAAATAGCAAATCAAATTTCTTCATATTTAGAATGTCAAATAGAAGAAATAACGCCAACAATTCCTTATAGTAATGATGATTTAAATTATAATAACAATTCATCAAGGGCTAATAAAGAACAAAATGATGCTGATTCAAGACCTGAAATAAAAAATCAAATTAATTTTGAAGACATAAACACTTTATTTTTGGGATATCCTATTTGGTGGGGAAAATTGCCTAAAATTATTTATACATTTTTAGATGAATACGATTTTACAAATTACACAATTATTCCTTTTTGCACATCAGGCGGTAGTGATATTTCCACAAGTGTCAGTGAAATAAAAAAATTAGAACTAAACGCTACAGTTTTAGATGGTAAAAGATTTGCAGCTAATGCAAACGATAATGAAGTAAGATCATTTGTTGATTCTTTAAATTTATAGAGGATATTATTATGGAATTATGGGATGCTTATGATAGTAAATTTAATAAAATTGACAATTTAACACTTGTTAGAGAAAAAGATAAAATTCCTAATGGTGTGTATCATTTAGTTTGTGATATTGGTGTAAGGCATGTTGATGGTTCTTATCTTATTATGCAAAGAAGTACAAATAAAACTTTTGGAGGAATGTGGGAATTCACATCTGGTGGATCTGCATTAAAAGGTGAAAGCCCTATTGAATGTGCCAAAAGAGAACTTTTTGAAGAAACAGGTATTGTTTGTAATGAACTAGTAGAAATAGGTCGTGATATTTGTGAAGAACGCCATTCAATATATGTTGAATTTTTATGCGTAACGGGTCAAGATAAAAACAATATTATTCTTCAAGAAGGAGAAACACAAGATTATAAATGGGTTAGCAAAGAAGAATTATTATCATTGAAAGAAGACAAACTTGTAACTAAAAGAATGCAAAAATTTTTAAAAGAATTAAATTAAATTTTTAAAATAATTATAGAAACTATAAGATAAATGTTAATTTAAAAAATTATAGTTTCTTTTTTATTTCATTTAAAAAGCAATAAAATTTCATATTTGTTTTTGTTTTGTCTCACATTAGTTTTTGTTTTGTCCCAAATTAGTTTTTAATTTGTTTCAAATTAGTTTATTTTCCGATAAATGCGGCATTTTATTATAAAATTTAGTATTGATTTTTAAAACAAATAATGTTAATATACATAACGGCGAACACATAGTTCGGTTATGATAGGAGAATAATTAATCATGGAAAAATGGAATTCATTTTTGATGGTATAATTAACATTAGAATGAATTTCGATAAATTTTTATATGGAGGGAATATGGAATATTTGTCAATAATATTTCTCATTTTTTTCATTATCTATCTTATTAAAAATAATAATAAGAAGAAGTAAGATTTATTAACTTTTGTTCAGTGTTAATTATTTCATCATAACAAAAAGGTAGGAGTTAGGCCTCCTACCTTTTTCCACTGGAAAAGTGGCTTTTGTTCTGTGTCGCTATTATTGTAAAACAAAATTCCAAGAATTGTCAATAGGTATGAAAAAAAATTTATGCATAATTTTCAAGAAATTTAAAAAAGTTCAAGAATTAAACAATAACATTTTGGTAAATTTTATTAGAATCATTTTGATTTAATTGTTTGCAATTAAAAAATATTTTAATATACATAATCTATCTTATTAAAAATAATAAGAAGAAGTAAAATTTATTAATTTTTGTTCTATGTTAATTATTTCATCATAACAAAAAGGTAGGAGCGGCAACTCCTACCTTTTTCCACTGGAAAAGTGGTTTTTGTTCTATGTCGCTATTATTGTAAAACAAAATTTCTAAAATTGTCAATAGACATAAAATTTTTGTGATAATAAATTAAGAATAACATTGAACTTTTTAAAATTTACAAATAGTTGCTAATGATAAAAATCATATGATATAAAACATTATGGGTAACAAATGTTTATTACTATTTTTGATTAATTCAAAATGTTAATTTAATTTTATAAATTGATTAACAAAATTACATTAAAATATCTAATTAAAGGTTATGTTATAGATGTTAAAAAATTAATCAAAGGATCACATTTAACAAATAAATCTTTATAATTATTATATTAAAAATCTAAACAATATCGCTTTATTATATAAATTGACTATTAGCATAAAACTGAGTATAATCAAGTTAGTTATGAAGAAAAAAGATATATCTATTATTATATTTAATATATTTATGCTATCACTTTGTGTGAACTTTTTTCCGTTTAAAAAAAATGATTATATCAATGTTTATGCAAGTCAAGATGAAATATTTTTAGAAAAGCCTAACGATTTAAATGATTTGCAAAATGCTACTGATGAACAACTTGATATATGGTCTAGTTTATCAAGTTTTGATGGAAGAGATTATGATTATATTACTCCTGCTAGGAATCAAGGATCAAAATTAATATGTTGGGTATATGCTGCGGTTGGAGCTGTTGAAGCAAATATTTTAAGAAATGGCATTGATCCTTCTTTGAATAAAAATAATCTTAATCTTGATGAAAATGTTGCTGCTTATTCTCGTTTTAATAGAGATGGTCTAAATGATCCTCTTTTATTAACTACAAATGATACTTTTAGTGGTACCTGGAATCAAGGTTCTCATGCTGAAGATGCATTTTCAGTAATGACTCAAGGTTATTCTTTAGTTAATCAAACAACAAATGATTATTCAAATGACAACCAAATTAAAAATGCAATAGCTGAATCAAAATATTTTATTAAGGGTTATCATAATATACCAAATAATAAAGAAGAAATAAAAAAAGCTATATTAAAATATGGTTCTGTCACTATGGAATATAAAGCACCAAATAATTGGCAAAGATATTTATATTATTCTGATGGAACTGCTACAAATCATGCTTCATTAATTGTTGGTTGGGATGATACAATATCAAAAAATAATTTTTTACCAAATAAACCACAAAATGATGGTGCTTGGATTGTTAAAAATAGTTGGGGCAGTCATGGCTTTAGCAAAAATAGTACATATTGTTTTTATTTATCATATGATTCTTATTTTGCAGGAAATTTTTCAGTTGTCGAAACAGCATTAAAAAAAGATTATCCAAATTTATATTATTATGATGGACAAATAGCTGAGCACACCAATAGATATGTAACTGATGCTCATGGAGTAATATATGAAGCAAAATTATCAAGCAAAACTAAACAAGAGCAACTTAAAGCGGTAACTTTTGGTATTAGAAATCAAGATTTAATAGCAGATATTAAAATTTATAGACATCTAAATGCCAATCCATGCAATATAAATGATAAAAATAATATTCCTAATCAAGGTGAACTGGTGGCCCATAAAGAAAACCTTTATTTTAAATATGATGGAACATATACTATTGATTTAGATGAACCAATTAATCTTGATCAAGGAGAATATTTTTCAATTGTTATTAGTGGTGTTGATAAAAATAATAATTGTCTATATCTTACTTATGGTTCTGATACTAGTCAATCAACTAATGACATGACTTATCGATTATATAATAATGTTTGGACAAATTGTGGATATGGCCAAAACTTTATAGATGGCACACATATGACATGTAGAATTAGAGCTATTACTAGTACCATTTTAAGAAAAAATGTCTTAGAAAATGATTTACAATATGCTAGAGTTGAAATAGAAAAAAGACAATTAGATTATGCAAATGGGCAATCTTTATTTCCTAATGTGACTGTTTATTTTGATGATAAAATATTACAAGAAGAACAAGATTATTATATTGTAGCAAACAATAATACCAAACCAGGTTATGCCTCAATTACAATAAATGGCATGAATGATTATTATGGAACAAGAGAAGTTTTATATGAAATATTACCACTTAAATATCCACCAAATTATATAAATAATGGCATAATAGAAGTTTATAATGATGTTGTTAATCTTTACGATATAACACTTCCAACAAATTGGGTATGGGATCAAACAGATTTTAAACTTAATAATGGATTATCCGATTTTGGATATACAATTAGATATGTTGGTGAAGATAAAGAATATTATCAAATTACATCTCGTAGTGTTAAAATAAACAAATTAAATCAAGATCCACCAACTAAAATAGATATTAATAAAACAACAGTAGAAATTATTGGTGATTATTTTTATATTGGTGAAAAAATTATTCCTACAATTAAAGTTTCATATAGTGGTAAAGAATTATATCAAAACATGGATTATACTATTGAATATACAAATAACTTATATGCTGGTCAAGCAACATTAACTTTAAAAGGTAAAGGATATTATACTGGTGCAAAAAATCAAATGTTTATCATTAAAAAAGCAAATCATCCAAAACAAACACCAAATAGAACTATAACTATACACCAAAATAATATAGCACTAAATGACATAGATCTTGATTGTAAAGATTGGGCATGGGTAAATCCAAATCAAAAAATATATGACGAGAAAACTATTGCAACCATTCAATACATTGGCGAAGATAAAGAAAATTATGAATTTTTAGAAATTCAAATTACAATTATTTTAGAAAAACTAAAAGATATTTCTAACATTTCAAGTTTAAATCTTGAACAAACATCTTATGTTTATACAGGAAATGATATATGTCCTAAAGTTATTGCATTAGATAATGACATAACTTTAAAAGAAAATATTGATTATGAAATTTCATACCAAAACAATATAAATGCAGGAATAGGGAAAGTAATCATTAATGGTATTAATAATTATAATGGAACAAAAGAATTAGAATTTACCATCAAAAAAGCTAATAGAAACCAATTTAAAGTAACACAAGAAAATTGGACATATAATGATGAAAATAAACCAAATCCTAAAGTTGAAGGCAAAGAAGAAGAATCAGAAATAATATATTTATATTCAAATAAAAAAGATGGGGAATATAAAAAAGAAAGACCAACTGATGCCGGGACATATTGGATAAAATCAATTATTTTAGAATCAACAAATTATAATGAAGCAGAAGATATTACACAATTCATTATCTTACCAAAAAACATAGAAAATTTAGAAATTACAATAGAAAGCAAAGATTTTGTATATAATGGACAAGCAATAGAACCTAGTTTTATAATTTTAGATAATGATATAACTTTAAAAGAAAATATTGATTATATTTTTGTTTATGAAAACAATATAAATGCTACTAATAATGCTATTATAAAAATTCAAGGCCAAGGAAATTATTGCAATATTTTAATAAAAACTTTTGAGATTAAAAAAGCTCCATTAAAAAATATAAGCACAACTATTCATGTTGAAAAACAAGTTGATAATTTAAAAGATATTACTTTGCCTGAAGGGTTTATATGGGATGAAAATTCTATTACTAGAGTTGCTAAAAATGTAATAAAAGCAACAGCAATTTATGTTGGTGAAAATTATAATGTTGAATCAATTGAATTTGAAATAATAATTGATGATTATAATAAACAAAATAATTTAACTTGGATATGGATAAGTTTATCTTCTAGTTTAGTTATAATAAGTGTTATTATAAGTTTAATCATTGTATATAAAAAGAAAAAATTTAAACTATAATGAAACATATTTTTGATTGTTTATTATAGTTTTTTAATGTTATATATATTTCATAAAATGCCAGTTTAATATATAATAAACATGAAAGGAATTTTCTAAAAGAGTTATGCTAGAAATCATTGTCAATGAAAATGATCAAAATAAAAGATTAGATAAATTTGTTAAAAAAGTACTTCCTAAAGCACCTGATTCTTTTATTTATAAACTTTTTAGAAAAAAAGACATTAAAGTAAACAAAAAACATAAATCTTATGATTATATAACTTCTTTAAATGATGTTGTTAATATTTATATTACTAAAGAACAAGAAAATGAATTTATTGCTAACAAAAATATTGAAATTTCAACTAATAAAGATTTTATAGTTATTTATGAAGATGACAATATTTTAGTAGTAAATAAAAAAAATAATCTTCTAGTACATGATGGTGATGATAAATTAAAAAATGATGACACTTTAACAAAACAAGTTTTAAATTATTTAATAGAAAACAAATCATATAATCCTTTAAAAGAAAATTCATTTATTCCAGCTTTAGCACATAGAATTGATAGAAATACTAGTGGATTAGTGATTTTTGGTAAAACATCATTAGCTTTACAAGAACTATTTCAAGCTTTTAAAAATCATCAAGACATTACTAAAGAATATATTGCATTAGTTTGTGGATGCATCAATTCAAAAGGTTGCATCAATGCCAAATTAAAGAAAAACGAAAAAACAAAAATAGTTAATGTTGATGAAAAAAATGGTTTAGAAGCGACAACTTTATATGAGCCAATAAAAGTTTATCAGGATGTAACATTATTAAAAATACAAATTTTAACAGGAAGAACACATCAAATAAGAGTTCATATGAAATATATTGGTAATCCATTAGTTGGTGATCAAAAATATGGTAATGCCAATTCTGATTTGCTAGCCAAAAAATATGGTTTAAATAATTATTTCTTACATGCTAAGAAAATTTGTTTTAAAAATTTACATGGTGTTTTATCATATTTAAATAATAAAGAATTTGTTGCACCATTATTTGAGTGGGAACAAAAATTAATAAATAAATTAAATGGAGGGAACTAATTTATGGATTATATTGAAAAAGTTGACAAATGGTTAAATTCACCATTAGTAAGTGATGATTTGAAAAAGCAATTAAAGGATATGAGCCAAGAACAAATTGAAGATGCTTTTTATACAAATTTAACTTTTGGAACTGGCGGCATGCGTGGCGTTATGGGGCCTGGTAGTAATAGAATGAACATAATTACTATATATAAGGCTACATTAGGATTTGGACGTTATTTGTTAAAAACAGATAAAAATGTTAAAAATCGTGGTGTTGTTATTGCTCACGATAATCGTTTTAACAATACAGTTTTTATGATGGCTGCAGCAAACATGTTAACAACACTTGGTATCAAAGTTTATTTATTTGATAGTTTAAGACCAACTCCTGAATTATCTTTTGCTGTTCGTTATTTAAAAGCTAGTGGTGGCATTAATATCACAGCTTCCCATAATCCAAAACAATATAATGGATACAAAATATATAATGAAGAAGGTAATCAATTAATCCTAGAACAATCAAACCAAGTAATGGATGAAATAAATAAAATTACCGATGAATTGTCTATTGAATTAATGCCCAATAATGATTTAATAGTACATTTAGATAATAATGTTGATGAAGCTTATTATCAAATGGTTATGGATACTTCATTAAATAAAAATATGCCAAAAGATAATTTGACAATTGTTTATACACCACAACATGGTACTGGTTATGTCCCTGTAACAACTGTCATGAAACGCCTTGGTTATAAAATTATTGAAGTTAGTGAACAATGTAGTCCAAGAGGTGATTTTGCAAATACTAAATCACCTAATCCTGAAGAAAAAATTGCTTATGACCTTGCAATTGAATATGCCAAGAAATATCATGCTGATTTAATTTGTGCTAATGATCCAGATTGTGATCGTATTGGTATTGTTTTATTTGATAAAGATAACAATCCAGTTTATATGAGTGGTAATCAAACAGGAGCAGTTTTGATAAATTACATTTTATCGACAAGAAAAGAACAAAAAACATTACCTAATAATGGTGTTATTTATAATACAATAGTTTCATCTCCTCTTGGTGCTAAAGTGGCTAAATTATACAATGTTGATACAGAACAAACATTAACAGGATTTAAATATATTGGTGATAAAATTAATAAAGCAATTCTTAATCATGGTAAAACATTTCTTCTTGGTTATGAAGAATCTTATGGTTATTTAATTAATCCTGAAGTTCGAGATAAAGATGGTGTTCAATCTGTAATGATGATTTGTGAAATGGCAAGTTATTATAAAAGACAAGGTTTAACAATTTTAGATGTTTATAATCAATTACAAGAAAAGTTAGGTTATCATATTGAATCGCAATATTCATATTTTGCTGAAGGAATGAATGGAATAATTAAAATTAAAAAATTAATGTCTACTTATCGTAATAGTCATTTAACAATGATTGCAAATGAAAAAGTAGTTACTATTGAAGATTATAATTCATTAATTAAAACAACTAATGGTGTTCAAGAAAAACTAGATTATGAACAATCAGACGTTTTACGTTATCTATTTGAAGATGGCTCTTTTGTAGCTATTAGACCATCTGGAACAGAACCTAAAGTAAAATTTTATTTTGCTATAGCTGGTAAAACATACGATGAAGCTTTAAAAAGGCATGATAATATCAAGAAATTTATTATTGATTTTATTAATGAATAGTTATGTTTGAATATCGTTTTACTGGGAAACATTATCATACTTTAGATTATTATTTAAAAACAAAATATCAAAATAAAGTTTGTAAAATTCCTTTAAATGCTTCATTTACATGCCCAAATAGAGATGGAACTAAAGGAGTAGGTGGCTGTATATTTTGCAGCAATCAAGGCAGTGGCGATTTTGCTGGTAATCCTAAAGATGATTTAGATAAACAATATCAAGAAATTAAAACGATCATGTCTAAAAAATGGCCCAATTCAAAATATATTATTTATTTTCAAGCTTTTTCCAATACATATGGTTCTATAGATAAGTTAAAACAAACATTTGAACCTTTTATTAATAAAGAAAATGTTATTGGCCTTTCAATTGCCACAAGATGTGATTGTATTAATGAAGAAATAGTTTCTTATTTAAAAAAATTACAAACTCATTTTAAAGAATTTTGGGTGGAACTTGGATTGCAAAGTGCCAAAACATCTACTATGAAATTATTAAATTTAAAATATACATTTAATGATTTTAAAAATGCTGTTTTATTATTAAATAAGGCTTCTATAAATGTTGTTGTTCACATTATTGATGGTTTACCATATGAAAATGAATTAGATCAAATAAATACCATAAAAAAAATAAGTAAATTACCAATACAAGGAATTAAAATACATATTTTAAATGTTTTAGGAAATACTAAATTAGGAATGATGTATCAAAATGAACATTTTAAAATTTTAGATGAAGATGAATTTGTGAATTTAGTGGTTAAACAACTAACTTATTTAAAAGATGATGTCATTATTCATCGAATTGGTGCCGATAGTAATCCTTTAGATTTAATTGCTCCATTATGGGTTAGAAAAAAGATATCCATATTAGATAAAATAGATTTAAAAATGGCAAATGATGATATTTATCAAGGTGATAATTATTAAAAGAAAATGGTGACTTATAAATGGAAGAACTAATATTAATTACATTAATTATAGTTGTTGTTGTCTTAGGCATTATTAGTGTTATTTCTGGTATTATTGATATTATTTTGTTTTTTTCTTATATCAAATATAACAAAATACAAAATAGTTCTAATAAAACAGGTGTTGAAGTGGCCAAAGAAATATTACAATATAGAAATATTAATGATATCCAAGTAAAAACAGGTGGATCATTTATTTTTGGGAATAGTTATAGCCATTATTTTAAGAAAATCCGTCTTAGAAGATTAACACGAAATAAAACATCTTTAACTTCTATAGCAATGGGAAGTCAAAAAGCATCTTTGGCTATTTTAGATAAAGAAAATGACAAAGATATGATAAGACGTATTAAAATAACTCCATTTTGTTTTTTTGGAACTTTAGCTTTTATTCCTTTAGTTGTTATTGGTTTTGTATTAGATTTAATATTTTTTAAAGCTGATGGTATTGTTGCTTTAGTTGTTACTTTAATTGGTTTAATATTTTATATTTTAGCTATATTATTATCTTTTAGTACTTTAAAAAGCGAAAAGAAAGCCCAACATTTAGCTTGTGATTTACTAAAAGAATTAAATCTTGCCAATGAAAATGAAATAATAGAAATTAAAAATTTATTCAAACTTTATAATATTCAATATATTAACGATATAATCATATCCATACTTCAATTAATTAAAGAAATTTTAAAAATATTATTAAAAATCACACAAATCTTTCAAAAGAACAAACATTAATATTTGTTTTATTAATAAAAAAAATTGCATATTTTATAAATTTAACATAAAATATTTAATACTAAAGGGGGCAAATAATTATGTCAAACAAAATTGTAATTTTATCAGATAGTACATGCGATTTATCATTAGAAACTATTAAAGATAGAAAAATAGAAATTGTACCTTTAAAAGTGTGTTTTAATACAAATACATACTTAGATGGCGTTGAAATTAATACAGTTAAAATGTATGAACTTTATAATCAATCAAAAATTCTGCCTAAAACGGCAGGAGTAACTTGTGAAGAATTTATGAATTTATTTAAAAAATTAATTGGAGAAAATAATGATGTTGATGTTATTTATACAGGAATCGGTTCTAAATTATCATCAACATATCAACAAGCTTTACTTGCCAAACAAAATTTAGATGAAAATTTATCATCACATATTTATTTAATTGATTCTAATAATTTATCAACAGGAATTGGCTTATTAGTTTTAAAAATGTGTGATATGAGAGATATGGGTTATGATGCTTTAAAGATTTTCCAAGAAGCTAATAAAATCGTTCCTTGTATTCGAGCACAATTTAGTGTAAAAGATTTAACATTTCTTCATAAAGGTGGACGTTGCTCAGGCACTACTAGATTTTTTGGAACAATGTTAAGAATCCATCCAATTTTAAGAGTCTTTAATGGTCAAATTATTTTAAGCGAAAAAAGCTTTGGAAATTATGAAAAGGCCTTAAAATTGCAAATAGAAGACATTTCTAAAAATATTAATAATGTTGATACTGACTATTTATTTATAACACATTCAATGGCTGATGAAGAGGCGACATTTATTTATAATAATTTGCCATCATCAATTAAAGATAATTTTAAAAATATTATGATTACTAAAGCAGGATGTGTTATTTCATCACATTGTGGAAAACATACAATAGGTATTTTATATATTAAGAAAGAACCTTTATTAACTGATAAGTAGGATAACTCCTACTTTTTATTTTGTTTTAATTTTGTTATAATTTTTAAGAGGAAAAATTAAAAATGAAAATAATTATTTTAGGTGGAGGAGCAAGCGGATTGATGCTTGCTAACATATTAGTTAAAAATCATATTAATGCTGATATTGAAATAATTGAAAAATATGAACATGTTGGGAAAAAATTATTGATAACTGGCAATGGTAGATGTAATTTAACAAATACAAATATTACAACAAAATCATATAATAATGATTTTGGTTATAATATTGCCAAATCATTTGATACAATACAATTTTTTAATGAATTAGGTTTATTAACTTATATTGATAATGAAGGTAGAGTTTATCCATATTCATTAGTATCTAATAATGTGTTAGACATTTTAAGAGAAAATTTAAATAATATAAAAATTAGTACTTCAACTAATATAATAAGAATTAGAAAAAAAGAACAACAATATGAATTAACTAGTGACTCAAATCAAACCTTTAAGGCTGATATTTTAGTTTTAGCAACAGGTGGAAAAACATATTATAAAGATAGCAATTCTTATATTTTAGCTAATTTTTTAGAACATAAAGTGGTACCATTAAGACCTGCTTTGAATTATTTAAAAGTTCAAGAAAATTTAAGTTCAATTGAAAACATTCGTTGCAAAGCTAAAGCTTATTTGATTACTAACAATCAAATTATTTATGAAGATTATGGTGAAGTATTATTTAAAAAAGAAGCACTTTCTGGTATTGTTATTTTTCAATTATCGAGTATTATAGCCAAAAATGCATATAATAATTATTTAATAGAACTTGATTTATTGCCAAATATGTCGGAAGATGAAATTGTCAAACATTTAAAAAAATTTCCAAATATGATTGGTATGTTTCCTAAAATGATTAATCAATATATTTGTAAAGTTGCTAATACACAAGATCCTTTAATTATAAGTAAAACAATCAAACATTTACCATTTCATGTTGTAGAAAATATTGATTATAAAACTGCTCAAGTTACTTCTGGTGGTGTTGATGTAAATGAATTGAAAGATACTTTAGAAAGTAAAATACATGATAATTTATATTTTGCTGGTGAAATCATAGATGTTGATGGACTTTGTGGTGGTTATAATTTACAATTTGCATTTGCAAGTGCAAATAAAGTTGCACAAGATATTTTATTAAAGGTAGGTACATTAAATGAAAAAAAATGAAATTATTTATGCAAATAATAAAATACTTGGATATATCAAAGATGGTGTTTATCAAACTTATAGTCAAGATGAAAAACAACAATTATTTTTAAAAATAAAAAAAGAAATTATATCTAAAGATTTTAAAAGAAAAATCTTTTCTTTAATTATTGGATTGCTTTTATTGGTAGCAACAATAATATTTTCTGTTTTAATGCTTTTAAATGTCATTTCACTTGGCGATTTTCAATGGATGAATTATATATTTTTGATAGCTTTAATTGTTTTAATTTGGATTATATTTTATTATTTGTTTGGACTTATTTTTTATAATTCAATTAAAATAAATTTTCATTTTAAAAGTTCAAAAATAAATAATCCTAATTCTTGCATTACTTATGCGTCTTCTAATTATTCTAAATGGGTTAATTTATATTTAAAAGATTTAGATCAATTTTATTTATATGTAGATAATGGTAAAAAACAAGAACCCATTGGTTTTTCTTTAAGAATGCCTTCTTGGAAAAATAGTCCTTTGTTTAATGGCCATTTAAAAACCAATATTCCTTATTTTTATTTTATTGGTAAAAATAAAAAAATTTTATGTTTACCAGGTATGATAATTTATTTTAATGGAAAAAATTCTGATGTTTTTTCACCAGAAGAATTAAAATGTGAATTACAAAATGAAAAATATGTTTTATCAAAAAACACCACACCATTGCTTGAATTTTGTGTGAATGGTAATTTTAATATAAATTTCTTTTATTTTAAATATGAACAAATTTAACTAATACCATTTAATAAATTCAATATTATCAATTTGATTGTCAAAATCTAAACTAATAATATAAGTTTGATTATTAATAACTATTTTTTGAACTAAAGGAATTGTTATAGCACTAGATAAATAACTAGCATAAATACCAGTTCCTATTTTTTTATAATGTGCTTCTAACTTACTAAATGTCACTAAAGCTTCTTCTTCAGTTGCATTTGCATTTAGGTTTAGTTTTTTAATCATTGTTTTTAAATTTTTTATAGGTTTAATTTTCAAAATATCAATACCTACATCATTATTTGCGATAAAAACTCCAACAATATCTTCATCATGGCTTAAATTAAATTTAATATTACAATCAAGGAAATATGGTTTTCCATAATTGTTATAAGCAATATGCAATTTATCCATATTAATGTCAAATTCATTTTTTAAAACTTCTTTTAATAACATCCAAGCATTATATGATAATTTAGCTTCATTAGGGGATAATTGTAAAATGTGTTTTTTAACATTTTCATTTAAGTTAATGGAAACAAAATTTTTATTTATATTAATTTGTCTTAAATATACCTTGCTCATAACTCTTTTCCTTTTTCAACATAATATTCTACAATAAAATAGTTAAAATTCAAGATAAATAATCATTGACTATTATTAAAAAATAATAAATAATGTTTTAGCAAGGAAAGGTAAAAAATATGATTAAAAGAATAAATGGAAGTTGGCTTGAATTTCATCACTTAGGATTGCCAGAAGGAAAATATTTTAATCCGATTATACATGATTGGAGTGAGGCTCAATGGCGAGCTAAAGTGCAAGAAATGGCTGAATTAAAAATGAAATATATTGTTATTATGGAAACAGCTAATTTTGATGATGATAAATATCACGAATGTTATTATGATTCAAAAGTTTATGAAAAAAGCACAGAAATAAAATGTAATGATCCAATTGGAGTTATTCTAGATGAATGTGACAAATTAGATTTAAAAGTTTTTGTTTCAGTAGGTTTTTATTCTAATTGGTGGCATACATGGGAAAACATAACTCAAGAAAGTGCCTTTCAAAGAGCTTTTGTAGCAATTGATGAGTTACATGCTTTATATGGACATCATAAATCTTTTTATGGTTGGTATTATCCTGATGAAAGTGGAATAAATTATCATTTAGATGAAGAATTCATTACTTATTGTAATCGTTATTCACAAAAAATTCATTCACTAAATCCAAATTACAAATCATTAATTGCTCCTTATGGTACTTGTAAATTAAGTGCTGATGATGTTTATGTAGATCAATTAAAAAGACTTGATGTAGATTTTGTTGCTTATCAAGATGAAGTTGGTGTTAAAAAAACAACTGAAGATAAAACAGCTAATTTTTATAAAGCATTAAAGGAAGCTCATGATAAAGCAAATAGAAGTAAACTTTGGGCTGATGTAGAAGTTTTTACTTTTGAAGGTGATGTTTATAAATCGGCTTTATTACCAGCAACAATCGAAAGATTAAAAAAACAACTTGAAGCTGTGTCTCCATATGTTGATGAAATTTTAATTTTTGAATATCAAGGTATCTTTAATAAACCGGGAACAATTGCTTTTTGCGGACATCCTGATTCAATTAGATATTATAATGAATATAAAAAATTATTAGAAGAAATCGAAAAGCAATCACATTAACCATTCTATTGGTCGTATATTGATATATTTATTTATAGCTTGGTAAAACTCTTTAATTTTATCAAGCTGTTTATTTTGTTTAGCAATTGCATAATAGATATCATTTGTATGATCATAACTTGTATTATCTGTGGCAATATCTTCGACAATATCAAAAATAAAAGTAGGATAAAACAATCGTGCCAATAAATATTCGTATTCATCAACTGTATAATAATATTGCTGGCAGATTTTAATTAAATTATTAAAATCAATTAAATCATTTTTATAAAGTTCAGCTAAGTCTCTACTTGAATGATCTATAATAAAATTAAATGGATTAAATATTTCAAATTTGTCCATTTTTTTAATTCTTCTATGTGTTAATGTACTATTATAGTTTTTCCTTTGAAAATCTATTTGAATATCTGCTAAATATTGTAATGCATTGATAGCTAAACCAACAGCATACATTGTATATTCATATAAAATTAAATGTGCCTCATTATCAAAATTTAAATTAACTAAACATTGATTTTGAATATATTCTAATCTTTGATCCCATAAAATAATAATTTCTTTTAAATCAATTGAATAATTAAAAAAATTAGCATATAAATAATGCATTTTTATAAGACTATTTATATTGATTTTATTATTTTTATAAGTTAATAAACAAATATTATTATCATCTTTAGTTGTAGAAATATATTTGTTATATTTGTTTTTAACAATATAAACAATATCGTTACCAAAATTATTAGCAAGAGAATTTATAAGATTATTTAAATTATTCATAGAATTTTCATCTTCACTAGTTGCAGCTAATAAAAAAGTATAATCTTGATAAGTAAAAGAAGCATTTTTAATCTCATCAATATTATATCCATAATAGTCATAAATAAAATTTCTCATGCTAGTCACCTTATTTTAGTATATGCACAAAAAACATTTTTAATAAATTAAATATAAATCTTTTTGGTTTTTATTTATTAAATTACATATTAAAACTTTAAGTACATTATTTAATTATAAAACGTCATTACAATTTTAAAGAATTTATAAAAAAGTATGAATTTATTAACAAAAAAAATAAAAAAATAACATCTAAGTATATATTAGGTGTTTATGTTATGAAGGTTGTTAGGGGGGAGAAAATATGAAAAAAAAGTTATATTTTTTATTTAGAAAGTATTTAGTAACAATTTAATATCATTAAAATCAAATATTATAATATGAATGAAATAAAAAATGTTTTAAAAAATAAACATAACTTTTACAATTTTATTTTGTATGATAATATCAATGTTTTCACTTACTGCATGTGGCGACGCAACATCTAATTCAATGTTCCAAATTTAATAGTTTTATACGATGCTTTAGAAGACAAATCTGAATGGACTTTAGGAAAAGATGGCAGTTATTTATTTGTTGATACAAATCCTCTTGACATTGATGATTATTTAGATGCTTCAATTTTAGAAATTTCAGCATCAATTATAGAAATGAACAAAAATTTAGGCTTACCTGATTCTTTATGGAATGATATGTTGCACACATCCTATGGTATAAGCAAACAAGAAGAAACATTTGAAGATATTGGAATAAAGGTTTCTTGGACTTATCATCCTGACTATGGACTTGAGGTTACATATAAATTGATAAACTAACCAAATAAATTTTTATTATGATATTAAATTTTTTAAATTCGGCAAAATATCACGTGTTTTTTCTTTTTAACCCCATTGTTTAAAAAATTTTTAAACGTTAGAAAGATCTTTAATTACCTTAAAACATTATAAAAAAATTTAGATAATAATTAGATTTTTGATAATGGTAAAAAAATCATAAACACATTATAAAAGCAATCGTCGACAGAAACCTACATTCTGTTGGTGTTTTTTTATTTGAAAGTACAATAAAAATTATAGTTAAATCACTATATTAGAAATTAATAAACACTTTAAGTTTCCTAATGAATCCAACTGACAATATGCATTTTTTAAAAATTTGTAACAAGGTTCATTTGCATTATATATTCCAATTTGCAAAAGCGATTGCTTATTATCAAAAACATATTTTTCCATAAATTCGATTCGCCAACTGCCACCATTTATAAATTTATTTTTGTCACAAACATATAAAATACCATTTACAATATTTTTTGGGAATAATATATGTTCTATACCTATGTTACTTAAATTAATGATGCCACCAAAATTACTTATTCTTCTACTTTCGATGTCAAAATCTAAACTAAGATAGCTATTTCTTAAATATAAAGAAAAGTTGCCAAAGCCATCTTTAGCATATAACTCGTTTATATTTGAAATAATCTCAATATTATGGTATATATTTAAAGTATTCAATTGTTCATCTTGATTAAAAAAGAAATTTACTTTATGAAATTGATTAATCATTTTATTCTCCAATAAATTATAATTTTTTTAATATGAAAAGTAAAAATGTATTCAATATTTAAAATGTAATCTTTATTATTATTATTATTATTTCTATCAAAAATATATAAAACATTATATTTGTAAATGCGAACAAAAAATTGAATTAATCTTGTTCTTTACGTTGTTTTTTAGGAAATAAATTTTCAGGATTTTTGCAATAAGTACGAATCATACTTCCACAATCACGACAAACTGTTGCAAAAATTGGCACACTGCGTAACTTACCTATAAGATTTATAGTTACACCACCATAAGAACAAACATGTACTTCAAGCATTTCTTCTCCGCCACAGAAAGGACATTTTTCAATTTTAACTTCTTTCATAAAATTAACCTCACAAAATTTCTGCTTTTCGTTGCTATTATATAATAAATACATATGAAAATCAATTTGAAAAAATCACACAAAATATTTTATTATAAAACTGTTAAATGCGAGAAATGTTCAGTATTTTGTTTGCTAAAAATATTTTTTAAAACAATAAAATTCTAACCATTTTTTGTTACAAAGAGACTTGATTATTATCAAAAAAAACCATCCATAGCGAGGAACACTAAACCCACGTTTTGAATGGCTTTTTCCTTCCATTTTCTACTATAATATTTGTGACAAGCAACCGCAAAAAATTATATTAGAAAGGAGAATATATATTAATAATACACTAAATTTTATTAGTTTTAAAGAGTCATTATTTAAAAAATGACAAAGAAATTATTTGTTCAAATAACTACTTGATATGGCAATTTATAAAACCAATTAAAGTCGTTAATTTTATATTAACAAACACTACCTCCATAAAATTTTTTGTAAGTCAATTTCATTTATGTTTAGCCAATTGCACCTTCCATATTTAGTTTTAATAATTGATTTAATTCTACAGCATATTCCATTGGTAATTCTTTAGAGAATGGCTCAATAAAACCTAAAACTATCATTTGCATTGCTTGTTGTTTACTTAATCCACGACTCATTAAATAAAACAATTGTTCATCAGATATTTTAGATACAGTAGCTTCATGTTCAATAATTGATTTATTGTTATAGCATCTATTTTTAGGTATTGTATCAGATGATGAAATGTCATCTAATATTAATGTATCACATTGAACATAGCTTCTAGAATTAATTGCTTCTTTTGAATGATGTATAGTACCACGATAATTAACTTTACCACCAGCACGACAAATTGATTTTGAAATAATTTCACTTGATGTATTAGGAGCCAAATGAATCATTCTTGCACCAGCATCTTGATATTGATTTTTAGAAGCTACAGCAATAGAAATACAAGTTCCTTTGGCATTTTTACCAGCCAAAATACAGGCAGGATATTTCATATTAACACCAGATCCTATATTTCCATCTATCCATTCCATTTGCCCATTTTCTTCAACATATGCTCTTTTAGTGACCAAATTTACAATGTTACTTGACCAATTTTGTACAGTTGAATATCGGCATCTAGCATTCTTTTTAACAATAATTTCAACAACTGCAGCATGGAGAGATTCAGAATCATATATTGGAGCTGTACATCCTTCAACATAATGTACATCAGCGCCTTCGTCTACAATAATTAAAGTTCTTTCAAATTGCCCCATTCCTTTAGAATTTATTCTAAAATATGATTGTAAAGGTTTATCAAGTTTCACACCTTTAGGAACATAAATAAATGAACCTCCTGACCAAACAGCGCCATTTAAAGCAGAAAATTTATTATCTTGATATGGTACAACACTATTAAAATATTGTTTTACTAATTCAGGGTAAAGCTTTAAGGCACTATCAGTATCCAAAAAAATAACACCTTTTTCTTCAACTTCTTTTAACATATTATGATAAACACTTTCAGATTCATATTGTGTATGAACACCAGCAAAAAATTTCTTTTCTTGTTCTGGAATTCCTAATTTGTCAAATGTTTCTTTTATAGTTTTTGGAACTTCATTCCATGATTTAACTGATTTTTCAGCAGGTTTAATATAATAAGTGTATTCATCATATTTCAAAAAATCTAAGTTAGGACCAAATGATGGATTTTTCATTTTAATAAATGTTTCATAAGATTTTAATCGAAAATCAGTCATCCATTTAGGTTCCTTTTTTATATTTGAAATATCAATAATTGTTTGTTTAGTTAAACCTTTTGGTGTTTTATAAACGCTAGTATCTTGATCTTTAAAACCATATTGATAATTATCAATACCTTTAATATCATTTTTTTCCATAATATCACCCTTTCAAAGAATCAAGCAATTCAAGTAACCCATTAAAACCAATCATAGCACATTTTATACGATTGGCTTGTTTGCTTACATCTTTAAAAACAACAGCTTCTTGCAATAAATCACTATTAAATGGTTCTTCTTTAATCATATTATCGTATTCTTTGATAATTTGATAAGCTTCTTCAACACTGCATCCAATAACTAATTCTGATAAAATAGAAGTTGAAGCAGTAGAAATAGTACAACCAACACCATCAAAACGGAAATCTTTTATAATATTGTTTTCAATTAATATTTGAATATCAATGTCATCTATACAAGATTCTGAATTCATATTAACTTTTAAATATCTTGGATCATCGACCAACCCTTTGTTTCTAGGATTTTCGTAATGATCCATAATAATAGATCTTTTAATCATTGGATCATTTAAAGAAAGCATCTAAAAAATCACCTCCATGTTTACAAACTTCTACAAATCTATCAATTTCCTCTTTAGTATTATAAAAATATAAAGAAGCTCTAACTGTACCAATTACATTTAAAAAATTAGGTAATAATTTAGCACAATGATGCCCACTTCTAACGGCTATTCCTTGACTATTAAAATAGCTACCAGCATCTTGGCAAAAAACATTTTTAATATTAAAAGCAATAATTCCTGAATCATTGTTTTCATTATAAATTTCTATATTGTCCAATTCTTTTAATTTGTTAATTGCATAATGTTTTAATTCTTTTTCATAAGATTCTATATCATCCATACCAATATTATTGAGATAATTGATTGCTTGAGCTAAACCAATAACTTCAGCTATTGCTGGTGTACCGCCTTCAAATTTATATGGTGGTTTTTTAAGTAACATATTTTGACACGAATCAAATTTAGCATTCATGCCACCACCAAGTTGCATTGATGAAGTTTTACATAATAAATCATATTTACCATATAAAACACCAATTCCTGTTGGACCACATAATTTATGACCTGAAAAAGCTAAAAAATCACAGTCTAAATCTTTAACATCAACTTTTTTATGAGGTACAGCTTGTGCAGCATCAACGACCACAACAATATTATGATTATGAGCTATTTTTGTAATTGTTTTAATATCATTAGTAGAACCTAAAACATTACTTACATATGCTATTGAAATAATTTTGGTTTTTTCATTTATTAATTTTTCTAATGAAGAAATATCTACTTCACCTAAACTATTTAAAGGTGCAAAAACAATTTTTAATTTTAATTTGTTAGCAATTTCATACCATGGTAAGATATTACTTGCGTGTTCTGCTTCATTTAAAATAATTTCATCATTTTCTTTTAAATTATTTAGTGCATAACCAAAGGCTACTAAATTTAATGATTGGGTTGTACCACTAGTAAAAACAACTTCATTATTAGAACAATTTATAAATTTAGCGACAATTTCTCTAGTACTTTCATATGTTTTATCAGCTTTAGCTGCTAAATCGTAATCGCCTCTATGAACATTGCTATTAAAATTGTAATAATAATCATTCATTGCTTCAATAACACATGATGGCTTCAATGAAGTGGCAGCATTATCAAAATATACAAGAGGATGATCTTGCATTGTTTTGTTATCTAACATAGGAAATTCTTTTCTTATTTTATTGATATCTAGCATACTAACCAATCCTTTTTGTTAATACTTTTGTTATTTCGTTTTTAATTGTTTCATCGATAATATTTTCTAATATCGGATTAAAATAGCCTCTTATTAAAACATTTTGGGCTTGTTTTAAACTTAAACCACGGCTTTGAAGATAATAAATGTGTTCTTGGTTTAAAGAGCCAACACTACAAGAATGAGAAGCTTCAACATCATTTTCATCAATATGAAGATTTGGAAACACAATGCCACTGCATGTGTCTTTTAAGTTAATGATTCTTCCTTCTTGTGTAGTTTTTGTTTTGGCTGCTTTATTTTTAATATATGCATCTGTTGAAATATTCACATGGGCAAAGTCATTATTAACAGCAAATATTTGAGCTTTACTAATACAATTTGGAACTAAATGATTTAAATTAGTTTGATAATTTTTGATGTTTTTATTAAATGCATAAATTCCATTAGTTACTAAAGTATAAGCATTTTCTGAAAGTAAATATATATTTTCTTGATTATAAATATTATTATCAGTTAAATCAATTTGCATAGAAATATATTGCCCATTATTATTAACATTTCTAAATATTTTTGATTGTGTAGTATTATCTACTAAAATTGAGCAACGATTTAAAGAAGAATTGTTATCAATATCAATAGTAAAAGAACAATTAGTAATATTACCTAAATAATTTTCAATAATATTGATATTTGAATTTATTATTTTAAGATGTAATGTTTTTATATTATTATCTATATTAATAAAATAAGTATCATTATTTACATTTTTAATAGTCAATGTATGAGTTTTTTTATTATATGAAGAAATATTAGAATTTGATGTAACAAATACTGGATTATTTAACATTTTTTAACGATTCCTTCACACCACAAAGTCCAATTGATGATGGACGCAATTCTTTTTTGTTAATGTCAATACCATATTCAGCTTTGATCCAATCAAAACCTTCTTTGTCAATTTTTTGAATAATTTCTTCATTTCCTGATACTAAAATTTGACCATCTACTATAACATGAACATGTGTTGGCTTAATCATTTGATAAAATCTTGCATAATGAGAAACAACCAATGCACTTCCATGACGTTCTATAACTTCATTTATGGCTTTTACAACAGCTTGTAAAGCATCTACATCTAAACCTGAATCAATTTCATCAAGCATGGCAATATGTGGCTTTAAAAGTTTCATTTGAATAATTTCATTTCTTTTCTTTTCACCGCCAGAAAAACCATCATTTAAATATCTATGAATCATATCTAAAGGTAAGTCAACATCTTTAGTTGCTTGTTCAAGTTCATTTATAAATTTATATAAAGAAATAGGTTTATCAAGTTTACTATTAACAGCAGATCTTAAAAAATCTGAATTGATAACTCCAGGTATTTCAGGTGGATATTGCAATGCTAAAAATAAACCACATTTAGCTCTAGTATCAACACTCATTTTTAAAACATCTTGGCCATCAAGAAGTATTTGTCCTTTAGTGACAATATATTTTGGTTGTCCCATAATTGTAGAAAGTAATGTTGATTTACCATTTCCATTAGGACCTAATAAAGCGTGAATTTCATTATCATTTATTTCTAAATTGATACCTTTTAATATTTCTTTATCTGCTACAGAAACATGTAGGTTTTTAATTTCAAGTTTTGCCATAATTAACACCTCAACCCTTATTTATTTTACTCTTTTTTTATTAAATAGTAAACCAAAGAAAAAGGCTTGTTAATCTTTTTTAGAAATGTTACCGACATTCATTAGTTAAAATGTTACCGATTAAAAAAATATAAAGTAATATATCAACATTTTGAAAGGAGGAAAATATTCACATTGCATAATAAAAAGATATTGATTCTGTGTTATCTCATGGTTTAGAAAATAAGCCATCTAATAATTCACTTATCGAAAAAGAGTTGAATTATATTAAAGACTTAAAATTCAATATCTATTAATTAGTATATAGCAATTTTAAGATATTTTTAAAATTTCATTTTAAAATTCAGTTTCATTTAATTCAAAGTTTTTAATTTTAATATAGATATTTAACTTTATTAAAATAATTATAAAAACTATAAGATAAATGCTAATTTAAAAAATTATAGTTTCTTTTTATTTCATTTAAAAAGCAATAAAATTTCATATTAGTTTTTGTTTTGTCTCACATTAGTTTTTAATTTGTCTCACATTAGTTTTTAATTTGTCTCAAATTAGTTTATTTTTCGATAAATGCGGCATTTTATAATAAAATTTAGTGTTGATTTTTAAAACAAATAATGTTAATATACATAACGGCGAACACATAGTTCGGTTATGATAGGAGAATAATTATCATGGAAAAATGGAATTCATTTTTGATGGTATAATTAACATTAGAATGAATTTCGATAAATTTTTATATGGAGGGAATATGGAATATTTGTCAATAATATTTCTCATTCTTTTCATTATCTATCTTATTAAAAATAATAATAAGAAGAAGTAAGATTTATTAATTTTTGTTCTGTGTTAATTATTTCATCATAACAAAAAGGTAGGAGCAGCATCTCCTACCTTTTTCCACTGGAAAAGTGGTTTTTGTTCTGTGTCGCTATTATTGTAAAACAAAATTCCAAGAATTGTCAATAGGTATGTTAATCTTTTTTAGAAATGTT
>CANQTM010000017.1 GCA_947626825.1 uncultured Bacilli bacterium
ACCGAACACAGAAGTTAAGCACCGTAGCGGCGAATGTATCCTTTGGAGAGATTAGCACGTTGCCGGGCTTTTTTTTTACTTTTTTATATTGACTTTTGCATTTAGATTGTGTAGAATAATTAGGCATACGAAAAGACTTAATAAGTCATTTTTTGTGAGACCGGTTTGAAACACCCGGTATTGTGTGAGTGAAAGGAGATACACATTATGCCAACAATTAATCAACTTGTCAGATATGGAAGACAAAAAAGTGTTGTAAAATCAAAAGCTCCAGCATTAGGAAAAAGTAGAAATCTTTTAACTAAAAAAGAAATAAAGGTTAATTCTCCTCAAAAGAAAGGTGTTTGTACTCGTGTAAGCATTATGAACCCTAAAAAACCTAACTCAGCAAATAGAAAATATGCCCGTGTTAGATTATCAAATGGTATTGAAGTAACAGCTTATATTGGTGGTGAAGGACACAACCTACAAGAGCACTCAGTTGTTATGATTCGTGGAGGCCGTGTTAAAGACTTACCAGGTGTACGTTATCACATTATTAGAGGAACAAGAGACTGTGCTGGTGTAAAAGATAGAAAGCAAGGTCGTTCATTATATGGAACTAAGAAGCCAAAAGCTTCTAAATAATTAAGGATAAGGAGGAAATCAAAATATGTCACGTAGAGGAAATATTGCTAAAAGAGATGTACTACCTGATCCAGTGTACAATTCAAAACTAGTTACAAAATTAGTAAATAAAATTATGCTTGATGGTAAAAAAGGAACTGCTCAAAAAATTCTTTATAAAGCATTTGCTTTAGTTGAAAAGAAAACAGGAGAAGCTGCCTTAGATGTTTTTGGAAAAGCATTAGGAAATATTACACCAACTGTTGAATTAAAAGTTCGTAGAATTGGTGGACAAAACTATCAAGTACCAGTAGAAGTTGCAAACGAAAGAAAAATCACATTAGGTTTAAGATGGTTAGTTAACTATTCAAGAAACCGTGGTGAAAAAACTATGGAAGAAAAATTGGCAGCAGAAATTATTGATGCCGCTAACGGAGTAGGAGCATCTGTTAAGAAAAGAGACGATACTCACAAGATGGCTGAAGCAAATAAAGCTTTTGCACATTTCCGTTGGTAATTATTTGTTAGAAAAAAACTATGGGACGCGAATATAATTTAGAAAAAACAAGAAATATCGGCATTATGGCACACATTGATGCTGGTAAAACAACGACAACAGAACGTATTTTGTTTTATACAGGTGTTAGTCATAAAATTGGTGAAGTTCATGATGGAACAGCAACAATGGACTGGATGGAACAAGAACGTGAAAGAGGTATAACAATTACTTCAGCTGCAACTACTGCTCATTGGAAAGGATATAGATTAAATATTATTGATACTCCTGGCCATGTGGACTTTACTGCTGAAGTTGAAAGATCATTAAGAGTCCTTGATGGAGCTGTAACGGTTCTTGATGGGAAAAATGGTGTTGAAGCACAAACAGAAACAGTTTGGAGACAAGGATCAAAATATAATGTACCAAGAATTGTTTTTGTTAATAAACTAGATGCAATTGGTGCTGATTTTGAAATGTGTATTGATACATTACATTCAAAACTAGGCGCAAATGGTTATGCTGTTCAATATCCAGTTGGAACTGAAAGTCAATTTAAAGGAATTATTGATATCATTGAAAAGAAGACGTATATCTATAATGATGATAAAGGTTTAGATATCTCAATTATTGATAATGTTATGGAAGGCTATGAAGATAAAGTTGTTGATTTAAGAAAAAAATTATTTGAGGCCATTTCACAATATGATGATGAATTTTTTGAAAAATATATGGAAGACCCAACTGGCGAAAATATGAGTGTTGATGAAATTAAATCAGCTATTCGTAAAGGCGTTTTAACTGGAGAATTTTTCCCAGTATTTGCAGGAGCATCATATAAAAATAAAGGAATTCAATTATTACTTGATGGTGTTATTGACTATTTACCTAGTCCACTTGATATTGAACCTGCAAAAGGAACATTGAATGATGAAGAATGTGTTGTAAAAACATCTGATGAAGATCCATTTGCAGCATTAGCATTTAAAGTAATGACAGATCCATTTGTAGGTAAATTAACATATATCAGAGTATATTCAGGAAAATTAACTTCTGGATCATATGTAATAAATTCTACAAAAGGTCAAAAAGAAAGAGTTTCAAGAATTTTATTGATGCATGCTAATTCACGTCGTGAAATAAATGAAATTTATTCTGGAGATATATGTGCAATTATTGGTTTAAAAGATACAACAACAGGTGATACATTGACAGATGAATCTAGAGAAGTTGTACTTGAATCACTTGAATTTCCAGAACCAGTTGTATCACAAGCAATTGAACCAGCAAGTAAAAATGATCAAGAAAAATTACAAACTGCTTTAGGAAAATTAGCAGCAGAAGATCCAACATTTAAAGCATATACAAATGCAGAAACAGGACAAACAATCATTGCAGGTATGGGTGAATTACACCTAGACATTATTGTTGATAGATTGCGTAGAGAATTTAAAGTTCAAGCTAATGTTGGCGAGCCACAAGTTTCTTATCGTGAAACAATTACTCAAGAAGGAGAATGTGAAGGTAAGTTTATTAGACAAAGTGGTGGTAAAGGACAATATGGTCATGTTTGGATTAGATTTGAACCAAATCCTGGAAAAGGTTTTGAATTTGTAGATGCGACTATTGGTGGAAGTGTTCCTGGAGAATACATAAAACCAGTTAAAGATGGATTAGTTGACGCTATGCAAGGTGGTATTAAATTTGGATATCCAACAATTGATGTTAAAGCTACATTATTTGATGGTTCATACCATGAAGTCGATTCATCAGAAGCAGCATTTAAAATTGCTGCATCTATGGCTTTCCACGCATCTGCAAATAAATGTAAACCAGTATTACTTGAACCTATTATGAGTTTGGAAGTAACAGTTCCAATGGAATATATGGGTGATGTTATGGGGAACATTTCTTCAAAACGTGGTAAGATTGATGGAATGGAAGCTAAAGGTAATGCTCAAATTATTAAAGCATTTATTCCACTTGCTGGAATGTTTGGATATGCAAATTCACTTCGTTCTTTGACAGCCGGTCGTGGAACATTTACAATGCAATTCTCACATTATGAAGTTGTTCCTGAATCGATTACAAAGAAAATGGAAACAAAAAATTAAAAAAAATAGGTTTTGAATCAATAAATTATTGATTTAAATTATAAAAAATAATAAAATATTGCTATAGTAAAAATATTGGAGGAAAAAAACAATGGCAAAAGCTAAATTTGATAGAAGTAAACCACATGTTAATATAGGTACTATTGGTCACGTTGACCATGGTAAGACAACACTTACTGCAGCCATTACAAAGGTTTTAGCAGAACAAGGTGGCGCTACTTTTACTCGTTATGATGAAATTGATAAGGCACCAGAAGAAAAGGCAAGAGGTATAACTATTAACACTGCTCACGTTGAATACCAAACTGCTTCAAGACATTATGCACATGTTGACTGTCCAGGACACGCTGACTATGTTAAAAACATGATTACTGGTGCTGCACAAATGGATGGTGCTATTCTAGTTGTTGCTGCAACAGATGGACCAATGCCACAAACACGTGAACATATCTTACTTGCTCGTCAAGTTGGTGTTCCTTACATTGTAGTATTTTTAAACAAATGTGATATGGTTGATGATCCTGAATTATTGGATATAGTTGAAATGGAAGTTCGTGACCTATTAACAGAATATGGATTCCCTGGTGATGATACTCCAATTATTCGTGGTTCAGCTTTAAAAGCACTTGAAGGTGACAAAGAAGCTGAAAAAGCTATTTTTGAATTAATGGATGCTGTTGATGCTTATATCCCAACACCTGTTCATGATACTGAAAAGCCTTTCTTAATGCCAATTGAAGATGTTATGACTATTTCTGGTCGTGGTACAGTTGTTACTGGCCGTGTTGAACGTGGTAGAATTAACTTAAACGACCCAGTTGAAATCGTTGGTATTAGAGAAACTCAAAAATCAGTTGTTACTGGTATTGAAATGTTCCGTAAATTATTAGATTTTGCTGAAGCAGGCGATAATGTTGGTGCTTTACTTCGTGGTATTAACAGAGATCAAGTACTTCGTGGTCAAGTTCTTGCTAAACCTGGAACAGTTCATCCACATAGCAAATTTACAGCAACTTGTTATATTTTAACTAAAGAAGAAGGCGGACGTCATAAACCATTCGTTAAGAATTATCGTCCTCAATTCTACTTCAGAACTACTGATGTTACTGGTGTTATCGAACTACCAGATGATATCGCAATGGTTATGCCAGGCGACAATGTTACATTCACAGTTGAATTAATTCACCCAATTGCTGTTGAAAAAGGTACTAAATTCTCAATTCGTGAAGGTGGTCGTACAATCGGCGCTGGTAATGTTGTAGACATTATTGAATAATTAAAATTATTAAATTAAACTTACCTTATGTTTTGTGGTAAGTTTTTTTTTTTGGTGGTATAATAAATAAGAAAAAATTAAGGATGTGGAACAATGAATGATAAAATAATTATTAAAGGTGCTAGAGAAAATAATTTAAAAAATATTGATTTAGAATTACCAAGGAATTCATTAATAGTTATGACAGGTTTATCTGGATCAGGAAAAACTTCATTAGCTTTTGATACAATTTTTGCAGAAGGTCAAAGAAGATATGTAGAATCATTATCACCATATGCAAGGCAATTTTTAGGTGGTGTTAGAAAACCAGATGTTGATTCAATTGAAGGCTTATCACCTGCTATTTCTATTGATCAAAAAACCACATCTCATAACCCTCGTTCTACAGTTGGTACAGTAACTGAAATATATGATTATCTTCGTTTATTATATGCTCGCATTGGTGTTCCATATTGTCCTAAACACCATATTCCTATTGTTGGTTTAACAATTAGTGAAATTAAAAATAAAATTTTTGAATATCCTGAAAATTCAAAACTTGTTGTCATGTCACCAGTTGTTTATGAAAAAAAAGGATCTCATAAAGATTTATTATCGAAATTATTAAAATCTGGTTTTGTTAGAGCTAAAATTGACAATACAATGACAATGATTGAAGATTATATTGAAGATGGACTTGACAAAAATAAAAAGCATACAATTTTTTTAGTAATTGATAGAATTATTTTAAAAGAAAGCAATAATGATCGATTAGTTGAAGCTTTAGAACTTGCAGATAAATATTCAAATGGTATTATATGTCTTGAAATTGATGGTAAAGAAGTATCTTTCTCAACAAATTATGCTTGTAAAGAATGTGGATTTACTATTGAAAAGATTGAACCAAGATTATTTTCATTTAATGCACCTCAGGGTGCATGTTATGATTGTAAGGGCTTAGGATTAAAAATGGAAGTTGATATTGATATTTTAGTACCAGATGATAATCTATCTATTAACCAAGGAGCAATTACATATTATAAAAATATACTTGGTTCTGAAAACCTTGAATGGCAAGAATTTGAATATCTTTGTGATTATTACAAAATTGATAGAAATAAACCTTTTAAAGATTTAACAAATTATGAAAAGCAAATTGCCTTAGTTGGTTCTGATATTCCTTTAAAATATACTTTAGTTTCAAGAAGTGGCAATCAAACTAATCGTTTTCAATATGTTGAAGGACCAAAAAAACATATTGAAAGATTATATGTTGAAACACAATCTCAGTTACTTAGGGATTGGTATTTTACTTTTATGAGAGAAATTAAATGTACAACTTGTAATGGGCAAAGGCTTAATGAAAAGGCCTTATCTGTATTAATTGATGGCGTTAATATTGCTCAATTAACAGAAATGCAAATAGGAAATATTTATAATTTTTTACAAAATATGAAAATCACAAATCAGCAAAAAGAAATTTCAAGATTATTAGTAGAAGAAATTTGTAATAGATTACAATTTTTGATTAGTGTAGGCTTAGATTATTTGACATTATCAAGAATGGCTTCAACATTATCAGGTGGTGAAGCGCAAAGAATTAGACTTGCAACACAAATTGGAAGCAAATTAACAGGTGTGTTATATGTGCTTGATGAACCATCAATAGGACTTCATCAAAAGGATAATGCTAAATTAATTGAAACCATGAAAAAAATGCGTGATTTAGGTAATACATTAATTGTTGTTGAACATGATGAAGAAACAATGTTAAGTGCTGATTATCTTGTTGATATTGGACCTGGTGCAGGTGTTCATGGTGGTGAAGTTGTAGCTTGTGGTACACCAAATGAGGTCATGAAATGCCAAAATTCAATTACAGCCGATTATCTTTCTAAAAGAAAAAAAATCCAAGTTCCAAATGTACGAAGAAAAGGTAATGGCAAATTTATAGTTATAAAAGGTGCTAGAGAAAATAATTTAAAAAATATTACTGTAAAAATTCCTTTAGGGAAATTCACAGTAATTACAGGAGTATCAGGAAGTGGTAAATCAACATTAATTAATGATACATTGTATAAAGGAGTATTTAGTAGTATTTATCGAAAAAATAAAATGAAATTTGGTGCATGTGATGGAATTGAAGGAATTGAAAACATTGATAAAATAGTTAATGTTTCACAAGAGCCTATTGGAAGATCACCAAGGAGTAATCCTGCCACTTATACAGGCGTTTTTGATTTGATTCGTGATGTATTTGCTTCAACAATTGAAGCCAAAGAAAGAGGATATGATAAAGGCAGATTTTCTTTTAATGTTCGTGGTGGTCGTTGTGAAAAATGTGAAGGTGATGGTGTCATTCGTGTTCCAATGCATTTTTTACCAGATGTTTATGTTCCATGTGAAGTATGTGGTGGTAAACGATATAATGAAGATACATTAAAAGTTAAATATAAAGGCAAAAATATTTATGATGTTTTAGAAATGACAATTGAAGAAGCATATGATTTTTTCATAAATCATTCTAAAATTGCCAATAAATTTAAAGTTTTACTAGATGTTGGTCTTGGATATGTAAAGGTTGGCCAAAATGCTTTAACTTTATCAGGAGGAGAAGCACAAAGAGTTAAACTTGCTTATGAATTACAAAAAAAAGCTACAGGAAAAACATTATTTATTCTTGATGAACCAACAACAGGTTTGCATACTGATGATGTAAGAAGATTAATTGATGTAATTAATCGTATCGTTGATAATGGCGATAGTGTTGTTATGATTGAACATAATCTTGATATGATTAAAATTGCTGATTATATCATTGATTTAGGTCCAGATGGCGGCGATAAAGGTGGAAAAATTATTGCAACTGGAACACCAGAAGAAGTAAGTAAAAATGCTAAAAGTTATACTGGACAATATTTAAAAAAAGTTTTATAAAATTTTTTAGAAAAAATGAAATATTTATTAATGTTTAACAAAACATTAATATGTGATAAAATAATAACAAGATTGGATGTGGGAAAATGTTTCTTGCTAATTTAATTATAACATTGTCAAATCAAAATGGCTTTTTTCCTTATTTAAAAACAAAAGCAGGTGAAGATTTTGGCGTATTTTTAAGATTAGGAAATTTTCAAATTGCTTGGTATGCTGTTTTTATTATTACAGGTATGGTTATATGTCTTTTAAGATGTCGCCATGAACTTGCCAAAAAAGGAGCTCCAAAAGATTATTATGATAATTTTTTCTTTTCAGTAATCCCAATTGCTTTAGTTGGAACAAGGCTTTGGTATGTAGTTTGTAATTTAGATCAATTTCCTACATTTTTGGATGTTCTTGGTTATGATACAACAACACACACAATAAATTTATCAGGCCTTGCCGTTCAAGGAGGAGTTGTATTTGGTGTTGTATGGGGCTTTATTTATTTTGCTTTTATAAAAAAAAGATACCCTCTAGGTTTTCATTTTGATTTGATTATACCATCAATATTGATAGGTCAAGCCTTGGGACGATGGGGAAATTTCTTTAATGGTGAAGTATATGGAATAACAGTTAATAGATCTTATTTAAAATGGTGGATTCCAAAATTTATTATAGATTATTGTACAGGAACAGGAACAGCTTCACAAGCTGGTGCTGAAAATGTTCATATTCCATTATTTTATATTGAAAGTATTATTAATATTATTGGTTTTATTTTAATTGCATATGTCATTTGGCGCTTTTGGAAAAAAGGCCGTAAACCATTCCAAGTAGGTAGTTTATATTTTATTTGGTATGGAACAGTTAGATTATGTTTAGAACCTTTACGTGATCCTGAATATATAATGGGAGAACAATATAATGTTAGAACATCAATGATAATGTCTATAATTTATATTATTGTTGGACTATCGTTCTTTATTTATGGCGCTATCAAATATCATAAAGTTCCTTATGAAAGAATTTATATAAATGAAGCATATGAAGCTGAAGAAAATAGAAAAAAAGAAGAACACGATCGTATATTAAATGAAAAAATAGCAGCTAAAAAGGCAGAAATAAGAGCACGAAAGGCCAGTGAAAAGACTAATGAATAGCCCAATTTATGATTTAGTAATTATTGGTGCAGGACCTGCTGGACTTAGTGCAGCAATTTATGCTAAAAGAGGCAATTTAAATGTTATAATTCTTGAAAAGAATGTTCCAGGTGGGCAATTAGTCAATATAAATAAAATTGCTAATTATCCTGGATATAAAGATTTAGATGGTGCCAATTTAGCTTATATAATGTATGAACAAGTGAATGATTTAGAAATTCCTATGATTTTTGAACAAGTTATTGATGTTCATATAAATGATGAATATAAAGAAATTGTAACTGAAAAAAATAGTTATAAATCTAAAAATATTATTGTAGCTACAGGTACAACTTATCAAAATTTAAAAATAAATAATGAAAAAAAATTTATAGGTAAAGGTATCTCATATTGTGCTATTTGTGATGGAAAATTGTTTACAAATCAAGATATAGCTATTTTAATTAATAATAATCATGCCTTAAAAGATTGTTTATATCTTGAACAATTTGTTAACAACATATATTTAATTTATAATGAAAATGTAAATTTAACAAAAGAAATATTAAATAATCAAAAATATCATTTGCTTTATAATTATAATATTAGCAAATTGATAGGTGATGAGTTTTTAAATAAAATTGAAGTTACTAATAATAATGAAACTAAAATAATAGATGTTAATGGTTTATTTGTTTTAAATACCACTTTACCAGTTAATAGTTTTTTAAGTGATTATCCTATTTTTTCAAGCAATGGCTATATGCAAGTTGATAATCATTGTGAAAGTAAAATTCCTGGACTTTTTGGAATAGGTGATGTTGTTGATAAATCTTTAAAGCAAGTAATAACTGCTTGTGCTGATGGGGCAATAGCAGCACAACATATTGCTTCAAATAGACAAAAATATTTAAAATAAAGGACGTGAATTAATGTCATTTGCATCTAATGTGAAAAATGAATTAGCCTTAATTGAAGCTAAAGATGTTAAAGTTGAATTAGCAGCAATATTAAAAACTGCTGGACATATATCAATTGTTGATAAGCAAATGTCAATTATTTTTAAAACTGACTATTCAAAAATTGCTTATCGTGTTTTTAGACACATTCATCTTTTATATAATTGCAAACCGACAGTTTCAATTTGTCAAACTTTAAAACTTAAAAAAAATAAGACATACATAATTAAAATAGATGATAATGTTAGTACTATTCTAGATGATTTACAATTATTAAATATGGACAATGTTCATGAAAGAATAAAAACTAGTGAAGAATTAACTTCATTTTTAGCAGGTTGTTTTATGGCTTGTGGTTCTGTTAATGATCCACAAACTTCAAATTATCATTTAGAATTATCTTTTACCGATGTTTATTTTGCCAAAGAAGTTATAAAAATAATAAAAAAGAAAAGACTTTCTCCAAAACTTATTCAAAGGAGAAACTATTATGTTGTTTATCTTAAAAAGTCTCAAGAAATTGCAGATTTTTTAGCATGTATGAATGCTATGAAAAATTATATAGAATATGACCAAATTCGTATAAGAAGAGATTATTATAATTCAAATAATCGTGTTGTTAATTGTGATATTGCAAATTATATTAAAATAAATACTGCTGCAACAAGTCAACTCGATAATATTAATTTAATTGAAAATAAAATAGGACTGGATATCTTAAATGAAGATTTAAAAAATGTTGCTAATTTAAGAAAACAATTTCCTGATAGTTCTTTAAAAGAAATTACAGAACAATATAATAAACTTACAGGTAATAAAATAAGTAAAAGTAGTATTAATAGAATGTTTGAAAAAATTAAAGAAATTGCATTAATATATAAATCATGAGGCTAGGTTATGGAAGAAAATAGTGAAAAAAAAGTTAATGAAAATAACAAAAAACAATTAACAATAAGAATTATTATTGGTGCATCTTTGACTTGCATTTCTTTGATTATTGGAGTTGTTTGTGGTGTTAAGATTGCCACAAAAACAAATAATATTTCTACAGATAATCAATTTTCAGAAATTACTAATATTTTGGAAAAAAATTGGTTAAGTGATATATATTATGGACAAGATGTTGATGAAAAAATTTTAATTAATCAATTTGTTGGAGCATTATCAACATCTGATACCAAATTTTTAGATCCATATACTTATTTAATAAAAAAAGAACCAGCAACAGTAGATAAAACTGGTAAACTTGGTATTACAATTGGTTCTTATTATAATGTTCCAGTTATTATTGAAATTAGTGAAAATAGTGTTGCTAAAGATGATTTACAAGTTGGAGATATTATAGTAAGTGCTGGGAAAAATAATTCTGAAGAAGTATCAATAAAAGATGAAAATATAAATTATTCAAATTTATTGTCAAGTGTTATGGGGTTACCAAATGAAAAAATATGGTTAAAGGTTGCAAGGTTTAATACCCAAAAAAAAATTGAATATCTTGATTTTTCTTTTTCATTAGGTAAAAATAAAGAAACACCATATTCATATACTGAACCTGAAAATATTGATGATACAATAATGGTTAAACTTACTGGATTTACATCTGGTAAAACAGCTGAACAATTAGATAAAATATTAAAAAATGATCATTCTAATAATTTAATAATAGATATTCGTGATAATGGTGGTGGTGATTTAGCATCCGTTGTTGATGTTTGCGATTTGTTTTTAAAAGCTAATGAACTTGTTACCACTCTTGAATATAAAGATAGTGATGAAAAAGTAAAACAAGAATATTATACAACTAACAATGCAAAATATGATTATGATAAAATTATAATTTTGCAAAATGGCAATACAGCCAGTGCCTCAGAAATTTTGATTTCTACTTTATGTTATTATTTAAAAGATAAAGTTACTTTAGTTGGTTCAAAATCATATGGTAAAGGAATTGCTCAAAGAACGACTTCTGTTTTAAATAATAAATATACATTACAATATACTTGTGCTAGATGGTTGCGTCCAGACAATTCTTGGATTGGAATGCATGGCTCTTTTTATGAAGATGGTTATCAATTAGGCTTTGAACCATTAAAACAAAATACATTAGAAAAAAATAATTTATTAAATTTAATGGAAGCAAATAATACAAATATAAATTGGAAAGATAATTCCTTTGCATATAAAGAAGATTATGTTGCCTCACAAAATAAATATATTTTTGAGATATATAACGAAAAATACAACACTAATATTCGAACAGATGGTTATTTTGATGAAAATTGTAAACAAGCTATTAAACAAATTCAAGAAGAAAACAATTTAGAATCAACAGGAATTTTGGATTTTGATACTTATTTATATTTCGTTAAAGATTTTTATGATGCAAAAATGTCTTTTTCAAATGAGCATTTAAAAATTGCTGAAAATATAATTTTAGGAAACAATTAATTATGGATAAGTTTGAATTAGTTAGTAAATTTACTCCAACAGGAGATCAACCTGAAGCTATAAATAAACTAGTAAATGGTTTAAAAGAAAATAAAAAAATTCAAGTTTTACTTGGTGCTACTGGCACAGGTAAAACTTTTACTATTGGCAATGTAATTGCATCAATTAATAAACCAACTATCATTTTGGTTCATAATAAAACATTAGCTGGTCAATTATATGCTGAATTTAAAGAATTGTTTCCTAATAATCGAGTCGAATATTTTGTTTCTAATTTTGACTTTTACCAACCTGAAGCTTATATACCATCAACTGATACTTATATTGATAAAACGGCACAATCAAATATGGATATAGAAATGATGAGAGTGTCTGCAGTTTCATCAATTTTATCAAGAAAAGATACTATTGTTGTGGCTTCTGTTGCAGCAATATATGCTTTAAGCAATCCAGAAGAATTTCGTAATTTAACATATGATTTTCGTATAAATGAATCATATGATCGTAAAGAAGTAATTAAATCATTAATTGAAGCTCAATATAGTCGTAATGATGTTGAATTACAACCAGGAATGTTTTCTTTTAAAGGCGATGTTTTAGAAATTGCTCCATTTGATGCTAATCAAGAAATAGTACGTATTGAATTTTTTGGTGATGAAATAGAAAGAATTAATATTGTTGATCCTTTAACTAAAAAAGTTAAAAAAGCCATGAATTTATTTTCTTTATTTCCAGCATATGAACATATTTCATCAAGAAATAAAATTTTAAAAGCATGTGAAAGTATTCGTAATGAATTAGATTTGCGTTTAAAATATTTTAATGAACAGGGGAAATTACTTGAAGCAGAAAGATTATCTCAAAGAACATTTCATGATTTAGAAGCATTAAAAGAATTTGGCTTTTGTAGTGGTATTGAAAATTATTCAAGACATATTGATAATAGAAAAGAAGGCCAAACACCATATTGTATTTTTGATTATTTTCCTGATGATTATTTGTTAGTAGTTGATGAATCACATGTTTCTTTGCCACAAATAAGAGGAATGTATAATGGCGATAGAAGTAGAAAAGAATCTTTGGTTGAATATGGTTTTCGTTTACCTAGTGCTTTAGATAATCGTCCATTACGCTTTGAAGAATTTGAAAATAAAATAAAACAAGCAATCTTTGTAAGTGCTACGCCTGGTGATTATGAACTTGAAAAAGTAAATAATGAAGTTGTAGAACAAGTAATTCGTCCAACTGGATTATTAGATCCTATTGTTGAAATTCATCCAACAAAAAATCAAATAGATGACATTATATTTAATATTAATGAAAGAATTAAAAATAATGAAAGAATAATGATAACTACTTTGACAATTAGAATGGCTGAAGACTTAACTTCATATTTAAAAAACATTGGTTTAAAAGTTGTATACATGCATAATGAAATAAAAACTTTAGAAAGAACACAAATTTTATATGAATTAAGAAAAGGTAAATATGATGTTTTAATTGGTATAAATTTATTAAGAGAAGGTCTTGATTTACCAGAAGTTTCCTTAATTTGTATCCTAGATGCTGATAAAGAAGGATTTTTAAGATCTTATAGAAGTTTAGTACAAATAATTGGTAGAGCTGCAAGAAATGAACATGGAAAAGTAATTATGTATGCAGATAATATGACTGAATCCATGGAAAAAGCCATAAACGAAACAAATAGAAGAAGAAAAATCCAAAATGATTATAATGTTAAGCATAACATAGTACCACATACTATTATTAAAGAAATCAAAGAACCAGAAACTTTAGTAAATAAAGAAAAATTGTTAGATGATTATAAGAATCAAAATAAAAAATTAGCTAAAAAATCTCTTGATGAATTAATCAATTCTTTGACAAAAGACATGAAAGAAGCCGCTAAAAATCTTGATTTTGAACAAGCAGCATCTTTAAGAGATATGATTTTGGAATTAAAAGCCGAAAAAAATAATTAGTTGACTTTATATGTCGACAATGATAATATTGTTTTGGTTGAAAAGGGAGTAGAAACCATTTTTAAATGGAATGAATTCGTCAAGACAGTAATTTTATTACTCGGATTTATTTTAAAATTCAAGACTTTTACCCATAATAGGGATAAGAGTCTTTTTTTTCGAAAGGATGTGGTTCTTATGATTTTTTTATATATATTATTATTAATTGTAGGAATGGGATTTTTAATTAAAGGAGCAGATTTTTTTGTTGATGGTTCAAGTAAAATAGCAAAAACTTTAAAAATATCTCCATTAATTATTGGCCTAACTTTAGTATCTATTGGCACCTCATTACCAGAACTTAGTGTAAGTGTTAATTCATCAATACAGCAATTAAATGATTTAAGTTTAGGTAATGTTGTTGGTTCAAATATATTTAATGTTTTTGTTGTAATTGGATCTAGTGCTTTATTTACCCCAATGTTAGTTTCCAAAACAATGTTTAAATATGATATTCCAATCCTAATTTTTATTTATATAGTACTATTTCTTTTTGCTTTTGCAATTACTCCCAATGTCATTAATTTAGCAGAATCAATTATTTTACTTTTAATGTTTATTTTATATATATGTTTTTTGATTTTAAGAAGTAAAAAATTTGCTGATGAAAAAGTTGAAGAAGTTATTGATGATAAACCAAGAAAATGGTACATAAATGTTATTTTTATTGTAATTGGTTTAGTAGGAATTATAGGCGGTGGTGAATTAGTTGTTGAAAGTGCTAGTAAAATAGCTACTTCCCTTGGAATGAGTGAATTACTTGTTGGTTTAACAGTAGTAGCTGTTGGCACCTCATTACCAGAACTTGTTACAAGTATAGTTGCGGCAAAAAAACACGAAAATGATATAGCAGTTGGCAATGCTATTGGGTCATGTATTTTTAATATTTTATTAATATTAGGATTATCATCTACTATTTCTAATGGTGGTGCAAAAGTGGAAAAATCACATATTATTGATATGTCCTTTATGTTATTGAGTGTTATTTTGGTATTTCTATTTGCTATTAAAAATAGAAAAATTGGTAGAATTGCCGGGATTATTTTAATAATATTATATATTGTATATCTAGTTTATATTATATTAAGAAATTTTTATCCTGAAGTTTTTGTTTTCTCATTATTAAATTTATCATAATTATATTTTAGGAAGAAATTAACAATTGAAAAAAAATATTCCTTTATAAATTTGATTATGGTATAATAAATTCGTTTCTAATAAAAAAATGTTAATAATTTAATTTAGGAGGTTTATATATGTCAGTATTTCTACATGTTTTATTTTTTATAACTGCAGCTGTTTTAGTTGTTGCGACTCTTTTACAAGGTGGTAAGTCTGCAGGTGCTTCAGGTGCTATTATGGGTGGCGGCATGAATTTGTTTTCAAATGTTAAAGAAAGAGGAATTGAAAAAATAGTTTCAAGAATTACTTTGATTGCTGGCATTGCCTTTATGACTTTAGCTGTTTTAATTAAAATTATTTAAAGAGCCTTGGCTCTTTTTTTTGAAGATGGAAGATTATGGATTTAAAAGAAAAAATTGTAAATTATATTTCTACAAATAGTTATAATAAAGAAAAAGTTGATGAACTTTTTTTATCTTTAAGTTTGGAAAACAATTTGTTTAAAGATTTTGTTAAAACTATTAATGAACTTGATGATGAAGGTGTAATTTATATTACAAATCAAGGTTATATTCATAATGCTTCTAAACTTAATATTTTTTTAGGAACAATAAAAAATATAAAACGTTATTATGCTATATGTGAATTAAATAATCATGAACTAATAACTATTTATAATGAAAATCTAAAAAATGCATATTTAAATGATTATGTTAGAGTTCATATAAATAAAAATGATACTGGTGAAGTAATGGATGTTTTAAAACATAGTTTATGGGAAATAATGGCAACATATAAAAATCATTCATATATTATTGATGATCGTTTCTTTCCTTATGAACTTATTGTTTCTAATCCTAAAAAAATTCATTTAGTAGATGGACATATTGTTAAACTAAAAATAAATAGTTATGACGATATGCTTATAAAATGTGAAGTTAAGGAATTAATTGGTCATAAAAATGATCCAGGAATGGATATTTTAAAATTTGTTATTCAAAGTGGTGTTCCTTATGTTTTTGATGAAGAAACATTAAAAGAAACTAATAAGATTATAAATAATTATCAAAAGAATTTAGAAAAAGAATTAAAAAATAGATTAGATTTAACTAATGAATTAATAGTAACAATTGATGGTTTAGATGCAAAAGATTTAGATGATGCTATATCATTAAAAATAAATGATAATGGTAATTTTTTACTAGGTGTTCATATTGCTGATGTTTCATATTTTGTGAAAGAAGATTCTATTTTAGATAAACAAGCTTTTACAAGAGGAACTTCAATTTATTTAGTTGATAGGGTTATTCCTATGTTACCTCATCAATTGTGTAATGATGTTTGTTCATTAAATGAAAATGAAATAAAATTAACAATGTCTTGTATTATGGAAATTGATAATTTAGGTAATGTTATTGATTATGAAATAAAACCATCATTTATTAAATCTAATGCTAGACTTGATTATGATGATGTTAATAATCTTTTTGAACATAAATCAACTAATAAAAAGTATACTAAAGAAATTAAAGAAATGCTTTTTATGATGAAAAGATTATCAGATATATTAAGTAAAAAAATGTTAAATAATGGCTATATTCAATTAAATATTGATGAAGCTAAAATTATTATGGATGATAAAACTAATAAAATAATAAAAATAGAAAAAAGAATCAGTAAAGCTGCAGAAAAATTAATTGAAAATTTTATGATTTTAGCTAATGAAACGGTTGCATCTCATATTTTTTATTTGCAATTACCTTTTATTTATCGTGTCCATGCTCCAATTGAAGCTACCAAAATGTCCACATTAATAAGTGAATTGCAAGGAATTGATGCAAGCATTCATCTAAAAACAGCCACTTTATCAAGTAAAAAATTACAAGAAATTTTAGATAAATTTAAAAATAAAGATAATGAATATATTGTAAATAATTATATTTTAAGGAGTATGTCAAAAGCCATATATTCCATTGATAATATTGGTCATTTTGGTTTAGGAAGTAAATGTTATACACATTTTACAAGTCCTATAAGACGTTATCCTGATTTAATTGTTCATAGATTTTTAAAAAAATATTTAGTTTTAAATGATTTCGCTGATAAAACTGAATTTTTAGATCAAGCTGCTTTAAATTCAAGTGTTACAGAACGTAGGGCTATGTTACTTGAAAGAGATGTTGAAGATATGAAAAAAGCTGAATATATGAGTGATTATATTGGCTGTGTTTATGAAGGAATAGTAACTGGAGTTATGGATTTTGGATATTTTATAAAACTTGATAATACTTGTGAGGGCCTTCTTCGTTTAGAAAATTATTATAATCCATATTATTTTAATGATAAAAAAACTCCTTTAAAAATTGGTAATAAAGTAATGGTCAAAGTCATTTCTGTTAATATTTTAAATGGAGAAATTAATTTTGCATATGCTCAAAAAAAACATTATAATAAAAAAGGTGATAACAGATGCTAAAATTAGTAGCAAATAATAAAAAAGCTAGTTTTTTATATTTTATTATAGAAACTTATGAAGCAGGAATTGAATTGATTGGAAGCGAAGTTAAAGCTATTAGAGAAAAAAATTGTTCTATTGCTGAAAGTTATATTCAAGTGTCTAATAATGAAATTTATATTTATAATATGAATATTCCTGAATATACTTATGGAAATATCTTTAATCATGATCCTTTAAGGATACGTCGTCTACTAATGCATAAAAAAGAAATTTTAAAATTACAAATTAAAGTAAAAAAAGAAGGAATGACAATAATTCCTTTAAAAGTATATTTTAACAACGATAATCGCGTCAAATTAGAAATTGCCTTGGTTAAAGGCAAACATAATGTTGATAAAAGACAATCGATAAAAGAAAAAGATATCAATAGAGATATCTTAAAGAATCATAAAGATCGTTAATTTAAAGTGCTATATTATAAATAGTACTTTTTTAATAACCTTCAGGTTTTTTATGTTTTTCGTAATATTCTTTTAATAATTTTAATGAAACATTGTCATCTTTAGCAGCCTTAATAGCTTTTACTAAATGTTCAACATTAACTTTGTTAACAAATTGCCCTTTTTCAATATTTGCTCCAGTTGGATCACCAGCAATTTGTGCAGGATAATCAGCATACCAACTAATTCCTGTATATAATCTAGCTTCAGCAAGAAAATCAAGCCTTCCTAATGGAGTTGTTTCTTTTGGATTGATACGTTCCATGCGCATTAAAGAATTATCAATTTCACAGACACTTGAGGCTTCAAAAACATCAGCATGGCCACTTCCAGTTACTCTACCATATTTTGCTTGGTAATCATGCCAAAATTGTTCACCTTTATCACCAACATCAAAATAATATGTAACATATGGATGATAATTTTCAAGACGTGATTGCATAAAATATTTCAAAAAGTTTTTATTACCACCATGACCATCAACAAAAATAATTTTATTATAGTCATTGCGAGCTAATTCATCACATAATTCTTCAAGCATATGATAAATTAAATTACTAGTTAAACTAATTGTGCCTTTTTTATGTTTGACTTCCCCAACAATGCCAAATGGCAAATATGGAAAAACCATGGCTTTTTCAATTTCACTAGCTCTAATTGACATTGTTCTAGCAATTAAAATGTCTGTACCAATTGGCATATGATTACCATGTTTTTCAAGGCAACCAATTGGAACTAAGACTACACCTTTTGTTTCTTTTAATGATGCTTCAAAATCATCAACAGTCAAATTTTCCCAAATCATAAATTTTTCCTTCTTTCTTTTAATGCTTTTCAAATTTAAAATAAGTTATTAATTGAATTATTGTATAACTAACTATATAAATAATAGAAGTTGCAATTGTACCATTTATAAAAGTTTTACATTCACTAAAAGTCAAATCATATCCTAAAAAATTTAAAGTAATAGGATCAATATGACGAGATATAAAAACATAACCTGCATCAAAATTAAAATATAATATGACTATAGCCATCGAAGCTAATAAATTTAAAACCATTGTTAGACTTTGTAAATCTAATTGTTTAAATGAATAATCTTTTTTAAAAAAGTCTTTTATAGCATAAATTATTGTAAAAATAGCAAAAGTTATAAAAAATGCTTGGTTAAAATTTAAAATCCAATTATATATTGTTTTAAATGTTTCCAAATCAACATTAGAAAAATAAAAAACAAAAAAATTAATGGCTTCTAAAACAATAAAACTTCCAATAAAGGTCATTGATAACAAATAAAATCTTCTAAGTCCAATTTTTTTTGAATTATTTAATAAATATGGCAAAATAATGAAGAAAATACCAGCAATTAAAATGCCAAATCCATATACTAAAGGTTTTTGTTCAGCATTTAAACGAATCAAAACTAAAAATAAGATAAAAAAGATAAAAATTAAACCGGTAAAACTTTTTTCTAAAATTTTCTTCATTGCTATCACCAATTACATTTTAATATATTTTCGTTGAAAATGCTAGATAATTCAAATTATAGGTACTATTTTATATCATTATATGATATTATTAATAAAAAAGGAGGCAAAAAACATATGAAAGGATTAATGATTTTTGCTAATGGTTTTGAAGATGTTGAAGGTATAGCTACTCTTGATATTTTAAGAAGAGCTAAAATTGATATTACTTGTGCAGTAGCAACAGATAATTTACAAATATCAACTGCTCATAATGTTCATATTGTTTTTAAAACTTTATTAAAAAATGTCCATTATCAAGATTATGATTTTTTGATTATTCCTGGAGGCCCAGCTGTATTTAACACATTAGATAATATTTCATTAGTAAGTGAAATTATAAAAGATTTTTGTTTAAAAAATAAACTTGTTTGTGCGATTTGTGCAGCTCCTCATTTGATTGGAAAACTTGGATTTTTAAATGATGTTAGTTATACTTGTTTTCCTGGTTGCAATAAAGAAATTATAGGTGGTAATTTAGTTGATAAGGGTGTTGTTCATGATAAAAACTTTATTACTGCAAGATCAATGTATTATGCTAATGATTTTGCTTTAGAAATAGTTTTGACTTTAAAAGGCAATGAGGTTGCAATGGAACTTGCAAAACAAATTAAAGGTTTATAATTTATTAATATGAATATATTTCAATTGATTGATAGTTTAATTATATATGGGCAAAAACATAATTTAATAAACAAATTAGATTATGATTTTTATGTTAATGAATATCTAAATTTATTTGGTTTATCAAATTTTGTTAAAGTTGATAAACATTTAGATGTTGATTTAGATATTATTTTAGCAAATGCTATTGAATATGCCATTGATAATAAAATTATAGATAATACTAATGAATCAAAAGATTTGTTTGATACTAAAATAATGGGAATATTAACACCATTACCTTCAAAAGTTATAAATAAATTTAATAAATTAAAAAAATCTAATGCTATTTTAGCAACAAATTATTTATATAAACTATCAAAAGATGTCAATTATATTAGAACAAGTCGTATTAAAAAAGATGTGAAATATATTTATAATAGTAAATTTGGTAAAATAAATATTTCTATTAATTTATCAAAACCTGAAAAAGATCCTAATGATATAAAAAAATTATTAAATATAAAAAATTATGATTATCCTAAATGTCAACTATGCAAAGAAAATGAAAATTATTATGGTCATATTGGATATCCTGCAAGACAAACATTAAGATGTGTACCAATTACTTTAAATAAAGAAAATTTTTATATTCAATATTCTCCTTATAGTTATTTTAATGAACATTTAATTTGCTTTCATAAAGAACATTTTAATATGCATATTAGTGAAAACACATTTAAAGAATTAATCGATTTTGTTAGTCAATTTCCTCACTATTTTATTGGTAGTAATGCGGATTTACCAATTGTTGGTGGCTCAATATTAAATCATTATCATTTTCAAGGTGGTAAAGCTTGTTTACCAATGGAAAATGCACAGAAGGTTTTTATTAAAGAAATTGATAATATTAAAGTTTATCGCCTTTTATGGCCATTAGCTGTCATTCGCCTTATTGGACAAAATAAAAATAAAATAATAAAAGTAGCAACAACTATTTTACAAAAATGGCAACAATATAAAAATGTAGACTTAAATATAATTAATTATAATGAAAATGGTTTACATAATACAATTACTCCAATAGTTAGAAAAAAGGGTCGCTTATATGAATTTGATTTAGTTTTAAGAAATAATATTTCAAATTATGATTATCCATTAGGATATTTTCATCCAAATGAAAAATATTGGCATATTAAAAAAGAAAATATTGGTTTAATTGAAGTTATGGGCTTAGCTATTTTACCTGCAAGGTTACATAAAGAATTAGAACTTGTTAAAAAATATTTATTAAATGAAAAATTATCTGTTGATGATTTAAATTTAATTGATAAACATTTACCTTGGATTTATCAATTACAAAATAAACATAAAATAACAATAAAAAATGTTGATAAAATAATAAAAGATGGTGTTGGTGAAGTTTTTGTTAATGTTTTAAAAGATTGTAATGTTTTTAAAAAATCTAAACAAAATGAATTTGATGATTTTTTAATGTCAATATAAAGAAAGGACTATACGACAATGGAAAATAAAGAAATTAAACAAGAAAATAATGTTGAAATGACAAATGAAAAAAAAGAAGTTAATAATGAAAATCCTAATATGAAAACTTTTACTGATGATGAATTAATTGAAGATATTAAAAGTGATGATGATGCACCAGTACAAATTATTTATCGTTGTAAAAAATGTGGGCAAATATTATCATCAGATGCTAAAGATTGTTGGAAATGTTCAAGTAAAGATATAGAAGAAGTTGTTGAAGAAGAAACTAAAGAAGTAAAAAAGATAATGCTTCAAGCACGTATGGATAAATTAGAAAATGACAATAAATCATTAAAGAAAAGTAATGATTTCTTATATATTCTTTTTGCTGTTTTAGTTATTTCTTTAATTATTATTATATTTACAAAATAATGGAACAGATTGTAGTTGCAAGTGATTCTCATGGAAATAAAAAAATTTTAGATGAGATTGTTTTAAGACATCCAAGAGCTATAAGTTATTTACATTTAGGCGATAGCGGATTATCTCAAGATGAAATATATCCATTTATTAGTGTTAAAGGTAATAATGATTATTTAATTGATAATGAATTTAGAATTGTTAATATTAATTTTTTAAATATATATATGGTTCATGGCCATAAAATGTATTTAAGTAAAGAAAATATGGCTAGCAAAGCACGCCAAAACAATTGTAATTTTTTCATTTTTGGTCATACTCATAGGCCATATTTTGAAATATATCAAAATGTTTATCTTTTAAATCCTGGTGCTCTTGCTTATCCAAGAGGTAATATGGGTGCTACTTATGCAATTATAAATATTTTGGACAAAGAACAAATAAAGGTGGAATTTATCCAAATTTAATGAAAAAAAACTTGTTTTTATAATTTAACAATTATATAATTTGTTTGCGATGATTAAAGACAATAGTATTATAAAAACTTTTTAGAGATTAAATCCTTGGCTGAAAGATTTATAAGATAATATAATACTTACTACTTTATGAGCACTATTAATAGTAGCGTACATTCTGCGAAAAAGAATACATTGAGTGCATAGGAAACTATGAACTAAGGTGGTACCGCGTGAAATTTGCGTCCTTAGATTTTTTCTAAGGATTTTTATTTCTTTATGGAGGTTAAAAAAATGATTAATATCAAAGAAAATGAACAATTAAGTATTTTAAATCATAGTTGTGCACATTTAATGGCTCAGGCTATTAAACATTTATATCCTCATGCTAAATTTTGGGTTGGTCCTGTAGTTGAAGATGGTTTTTATTATGACATGGATTTAGGAAATGATGTTATCAAAGAAGAAGATTTTCCAATAATTGAAAAGGAAATGAAAAAAATTTCCAAAGATGGCAAGAGAATTGTTAGAATAGAACTTACTAAAGAAGAAGCTTTAGAAATGTTCAAAGATGATGAATATAAATTGGATTTAATTGAAAATTTACCAATTGATGCAACTATAACTGCTTATCGCCAAGGCGATTATACTGATTTATGTCGTGGACCGCATGTTGAAAGTGTTAAAGAAATTAAATATTTTAAATTATTAAAAGCTAGTGGTGCTTATTATAAAGGCGATAGTAAAAATAAAATGCTTCAAAGAGTTTATGGTGTTTGTTTTTATTCACAAGAAGATTTAGACAAACAATTATATCTAATAGAAGAAGCAAAAAAAAGAGATCATCGTAAATTAGGTAAAGAACTTGAATTATTTATGTTTGATGAAACTGCTCCAGGTATGCCATATATGTTGCCAAATGGTTTAATCATGTATAATACATTGGTTGATTTTTGGCGTAAAGAACATTTAGCAAATGGTTATCAAGAATTTTCAGCTCCAATGCTAAATATGGCTACATTGTGGCAAACATCAGGCCACTGGGATCATTATAAAGATGATATGTTTGTTTTAGAAGATACAGATGGTGTTATGCAAGCTTTAAAACCAATGAGTTGTCCAAATTCAATATTGGTTTATAAAAATAAAATTAGAAGTTATAAAGATTTACCTTTAAGATTTTGTGATGTTGATGCAATTCATAGAAATGAAGGTGCAGCAAGCTTACATGGTTTACTTCGAGTAAGAGTATTCCATCAAGATGATTCACATAATTTTATCCGCCAAGACCAAATCTTTGATGAAATTACTTCTATTTTGCAAATGGCTAAGCGTTTTTATGATATTTTTGGATTAACATTTACTCCTTATTTATCAACTCGCCCAGAAGATTATATGGGTGAACTTGAAAAATGGAATGATGCAGAAGCTAAACTTACTGAAGTTTTAGAAAAAAATTTTGGTCATGATGGTTATGTTTTAAATCCAGGCGATGGCGCTTTTTATGGTCCAAAAATTGATTTAAAAATGCAAGATGCTTTAGGACGTGAATGGCAAATGGGTACTATTCAACTTGATTACCAATTACCAGAAAGGTTTGATATTACTTATGTTGCTGCAAATGGTGAAAAAGTACGCCCAGTAATGGTTCATAGAACTATTTATGGTTCATTAGAAAGATTTATTGGTTTACTTATTGAACAATTTGCAGGCCATTTTCCACTATGGATTGCTCCAAGACAAGTTAGTATTTTACCTGTAAGTAATGAATATCATCTTGAATATGCTAAAAAGGTTTTACAATCTTTAAAAGATGCTAATATTCGTGCTGAACTTGATGATCGTGAAGAAAAACTTGGTTATCGTATTAGAGATAATCAAATTAAAAAAGTTAATTATCAAGTTGTTTTAGGTGATGCAGAAAAAGAATCTGGTACAGTAAAAGTACGAAAATATGGTTCACAAGAACAAATTAGCTATACTTTAGATGAATTTATTAAACTTCTACAAGATGAAATAAATACTAAGGCTAGATAATTTATGCGTGGACGAAATAAAAAGTGGGCCAAAGAGTTTATCTTAGAACATCAAGAATTAATTTATAATAAAAATATAATAAATGATAAATCATTAACTTTGGAAGTTGGAATTGGTAAAGGAGATTTTATAATTGCCAATGCTAAAAATAATTTAGATTATTTACATATTGGTGTGGAAATTAATGAATCAATTTTTGCAATCGCCATGAAAAAAATTGTTAATGAAAATATTGCCAATATTAAATTAATCAATTGTCCAGCAATGAATTTATTAGAATATGTTAATGAAAATTCAATTAGTAAAATATATTTAAATTTTTCTGATCCTTGGCCACAAAATGGCTATCGAAAGCGTAGACTTGTTCACCCACTTCATTTAGAAATTTTTGAAAAGTTAATTATTGATGGTGGTATGTTATATTTTAAAACAGACAATTTAGGTTTGTTTGAAATGGGCATTAGAAATTTCAAAATTAGAAATTATGAAATTTTAAGTGAATCTTATGATTATCAATTAGAAAATGATGATTATATGACAGAATATGAAAATAAATTTCGTTCTTTAAATATGAAAATATATCGTGCTGTTGTCAAAATTAATAAAGAAAATTTAAAATCATGGAATGACGCAATAAAATAATTTATATCATTATTGCAAAAAAAAAAATAAAATGATATTATTTATTTGACAAATAAAATTAACTGAGGGTAGATAGAATATGGCAAACGAAAAAGAACAAGAAAAGAAAGAAACTCTATCAGATGAAACAATTGTTGTAACTACTGAAGAGATTAAAACAGTTTTAAGTGAACAGTCAAATCAAGAAAAAAATAATAAAGAAAATTGGTTTAAACGTTTATTTAAAAAAAATAAAAAAGATTAATAATTAAAAAAGCATAAGATTGCATGTGCACAATCATATGCTTTTTATTTGGCTCTCCTCGAAAACGTGGGGTTTTTCACTCCCACGTAATGAACAACTTTTTTTGACCCCACAAAAAAATAGGGCCTTTTATTTTAAATCATCAATTTCAGCCCTAATATCATCTATTTCTTCTGAAATTAGATTCGTAATAAATTCATTAAAATTATTATCATTTTTTAGTTTATTTAAGATGTTTTGATATATTCTTTTTTCAAGAATATTAGCAAGATTATCTATATCAAGATTATTTTTTTGTGATATTTTATCTAAAAGAATTTCTTCATCAGTATATTGTCTTGATATTGTTAATGTATCATCAACCAACTCACATGTAAATTTGTTAAATTGACCATTAATAGTTTGTTCTTCAAATAATTCATTATTGTGTAAAAGATCTTTTAATTCATTTAATTTATATTTATTATCAAACAATAAAGAAATAAAAACTAAAAAGTCATAATATGAATTGTCTCCAATAATAACAAAACCTTTTTTTGGAACAACAAATTCATAATTTTGATATAAATGTTCATCTTGAATGGTTTCTAAAACAATTTGTTTTCCATCAAAAAATATTTTATTAAGGTTTAATAAACCACAAGGTATTTGTTTATAAGACCAAGGATTATTAAAGAAATTATTATTATATTGTTGATATGAAATAGATTGTAGAAAATCAACAAAATCTTTATTTTTAGAATTACCTATAATTATCATACCACCTTCTGGAATTACAAATTCATAATTAAGATATTCATTATTAGAAACGCCTTTTTTATAATATTGAAAATTATTGTTTAATATAAAACATTTATTAATTAAATCTTCTTTATTTTTATTAGCCATATAAAAGTTATCACTTGGTGAACCATAGCCATAACCACTTTGATTAGTCATATAAATGATTTTATTATCTTTATCAATGGCAATAATAATATCATCAGGATTATCACTTACTTTATAAGATTCGTTAGCTAAACATCTATGGCGCTTTGAAGAACTATAAGATGTCATTGCAATAGTATCATTAATTTTATAATCGCTAAAAATGGCAAATGATGAATATGAATTAATAGTAACATTGTATTTTTTAGTTATTATTTTATATTTATCACGTTGATTTTCTGAAAATCTATCTTTAAAGAAAACAAAGTTATCTTTTAAAATAAAACATTCCTTATCCGCTAAATTACCTTCTCCATCATAATATGTCTTATCACTTGGTGAAGCATATCCATACCCTAACCCATACCCAGCATAAATGATTTTTCCAAATTGATTGATAGCTAAAATATTTTTGTTTTGATCATCACTAGCTTTAAACATTAATAAACTATCACATCTATGATATGAAGGATCAGGCATAGAAATATTTGGGTTGTCATCTTTATCAGTAAAAACAGAAAAACCACTATTACAATTTAATTTTATTTTAAAATAATTCTTTTTAATAGGTATTTCCTTAACATTATCTAAAAGATAATCAATAGTAACATCAAAATGATTGGCAATTTTTTTAACAAAGTTATATCTGGCATGGCTATATCATTTTCCCATTTGCTAACTGATTGAAATGAGATATTTAGAAAATCAGCTAAATCTTGTTGACTTTCTTTTTTGTTGATTCTTAAACGTTTGATTGTTTTTCCTAATTCACACATTTTATTTACATTCTCCTAAGTCTATTATACAAAAAAACAATTTATTAACACTAACATAAATGACAAAAAATCTCAACCATTAAATGAAAATGGAAAAAATCAATTTTTTAAATAATTTATATATAAAAATAGGAATCCCACAAATTCCTATTTTTTAAAAATTCAATATTTAATTTTTCTTATATATCGTTTTCTAAATCATCAATACGATCTGATAAGTCATCTATGTTTGAACGAAGATCATCTATTTGTTCCATTAATTCATCAATATCAATTTCTTCATCATCATTTAATGATTCTTCTAAATCATCAAGTCTATCATTTACATCATCAAGTTGACCTTTTAATTCATCAACATCATTTTCTAAATCATCAAGTCTTTGCATTATTTCATCAAGTAAAACATCATCCATTTTCTTTTTCCCCCTCTAAAATGATCATCTGGCTATAAGATAACATAAATATATATAAATAGCAATTTATAATTTAAAGAAATTATTGTTATATTTTTTGGTGTTGAAAAATATAATAATTTTAGCAATCTTTTGTTGACAGTGCTAAAAATTGGTGTATAATATTGTTAGCACTTGAGAAAGAATAGTGCTAAGGAGCATCAAGATGGAACAAATATCAAGAAGATTTATGATTCTAAAATTAATTGTTGAAGAATTTATTAAATCAGCTAAACCTGTTGGTAGTCAAACTTTGATTGATGAATATAATTTACAATATTCAAGTGCCACAATTCGAAATGAGATGTTTTCTTTAGAAGAAGATGGTTATATTGAAAAGCCACATACTTCATCAGGAAGGGTTCCTTCAGCAAAAGGTTATCGTTATTATATTGAAAATTTAAGAAGTAAAAACGATAAAGCTAATTTAATTAAAGACCGTTTAAACAAGTTTATTGATGAAAATGGAAAAACAATGCATACTGATCAAATAATTGATGAATGTTGTGCCATCATTTCTAATATGACTAATTTAGTATCTGTTGTTTTAGGACCAAATAGTGAAGAAGAATCTATTGCTAAAGTAGAACTTATTCCTTTAAATAATACAACAGCTATTGTAGTCTTTATTACAAATAGTGGTTATGTAGAACATAAAACTTTAAATGTTCCAAATGAAACAAATATTGAAGAATTACAAGATTGTATTAAAATTATCAACAAACGTATTGATGGTATTAATTTAAATCAAATTAATAATGTATTAGATGGTGTTCAATTAGTTTTATCAGAACATATTAAAAATTATGAAGCTGTTTATAATGCTTTTGCAAATACGTTTTTAAGATTTGCCAAAGAAAGAATTTCTTATTATGGTAAAAATAATTTATTATCACAAAAAGATTTTGATGATATTGGTAAAATTAAAAAAATTGCTTCTTTACTTGAAAATACAAGTATTTGGAAAAGTTTCGATAAAGAAGAAGAAGGTATTAATGTAAGCATTGGCAAAGAAAATAATATAGAAGATCTTTCTGATGTCTCTGTAGTTTCAACAAAATTGAAAGTTCATGAAAACAATGTTGGTAGTGTTTGTGTTATTGGACCAACAAGAATGGATTATAATCAAGTCATTGATGCCTTAGAATTTCTAAGTGATAAACTAGAAGAACTAGGAAATGACAAAAAGGAGGATTCATAATGGCAAATAATGATGAAAAAAAACAAAATAAAAAATCTGTTGATGAAAAAACATCAAAAGAAAAACAAGAAATAGATATTGAAATTAAAGACAATAATGATTCAAAAGATAACAATGACAAAAAAGAAAAAAAAGATAAGCATAAAAAAGAGTTAGCAAATAAAGATGAAGAGATTTCTTCATTAAAAAAGCAACTTGAAATGTTTAAAGATAAATATTATCGTGCTATTGCTGATATGGACAATCAACGAAAGCAATATGATAAAGAATATCATCAAACATTAAAATATGCTTCGCAAAACTTAGCAGAAAAACTTTTACCTAGTTTTGAAATGTTTTCAATGGTTATAGAAAGTGGAGATAAATTACCAAGCGAAGTAAAAAATTATGTTATTGGTTTTGATATGGTTTATCGCCAAATGATTCAAGCATTAGAAAGCGAAGGCATTAGTGAAATTAAGGTACAAGTTGGAGATAAATTTGATCATACCATTCATAGTGCAATGGAAACTCAAGAAGTTAGTGATGAAAAATTAGATAATACAATCACTAAAATAATTCGAAAAGGTTATAAAATTCATGATCGTTTAATTAAACCAGTAGCAGTTGTTGTTGGTAAATTAAAAAAAGATGAAGAAGTAGAAGAAGTAAAAGATAATAAAATAGATAATCAAGCGAAAGCTTAAAAAAAGGAGAAGATATTTATGGCAAATAACAATAATATTATAATAGGTATTGATTTAGGTACAACAAATTCAGTCGTATCTTATATGCAAGCAGATGGAAAATGGAAAGTAATTCCAAATCCTGAAGGAAAAAATACAACTCCATCAGTTGTTGCATTTAAAAATAATGGAGAAGAAATCGTTGGCGATGCTGCAAAACGTCAAATGGTTACAAATCCTGATACAGTTTATTCAATTAAAAGAAAAATGGGAACTTCTGAAAAAGTTCATATTAATTGTTTAAACAAAGATTTAACTCCTCAAGAAATTAGTGCTAAGATTCTAGCATATATGAAAAAATATGCAGAAGATAATTTAGGTTGTAAAATAGAAAAAGCTGTTATTACAGTTCCTGCTTATTTCAATGATGCCCAAAGACAAGCAACTAAAGATGCAGGTGTTATTGCAGGCCTTGATGTTGTTAGAATTATTTCAGAACCTACTGCAGCTGCCTTAGCTTATGGTATGGAAAAGAAATCAAATGAAAAAGTTTTAGTTTATGACCTTGGTGGTGGAACATTTGATGTATCAATTCTTGATATTGGAGAAGGTACATTTGAAGTTATTGCTACATCTGGTGATAGTAATCTTGGTGGTGATGACTGGGATAATGCTATTTCAAAATGGATTTTAGATGAAATAACAATTGAAAATGGTCTTGATTTGAAAAATGATAAAATGGCAATGCAACGTCTAAAAGATGCTGCAGAAAAAGCTAAAATTGAACTTTCTGGTATGGTTGAAACAACTATAATGCTTCCATTTTTATCAATGACTGCTAATGGACCATATAACTTTGAAAGAAAATTAACAAGAGCTAAATTCCAATCAATGACTCAAAATTTATTAGATAGAACTGAAGGACCAGTTAAAAAAGCTTTAGCTGATGCTGGTTTAAATCCAAGTCAAATAGATGAAGTTTTATTAGTTGGTGGTTCTACTCGTATGCCTGCTGTTACTGATTCAGTTAAACGTTTACTTAATAAAGAACCAAATAAATCAATTAATCCTGATGAATCAGTTTCAATTGGTGCAGCTATTCAAGGCGGTATTTTAAGAGGAGATGTTAAAGACGTTTTATTACTTGATGTTACTCCATTGTCATTAGGTATTGAAACATTAGGTGGAGTTATGACAGTTCTAATTCCTCGTAATACAACTATTCCAACAACTAAATCACAAACATTTTCAACTGCTGAAGATAATCAACCTGCTGTTGACATTCAAGTTTATCAAGGCGAAAGACAAATGGCTAGAGATAATAAATTACTTGGCCATTTCCAATTAAATGGTATTAGACCTGCACGTCGTGGTACTCCAAGAATTGAAGTTACATTTAATATTGATGCTAATGGTATTGTAGCTGTTAAAGCTAAAGATTTAGATACTAATCAAGAACAATCAATTACAATTACAGGTTCATCAGGTTTAAGTAAAGATGATATTGAAAAGATGGTAAAAGAAGCTGAAGCTCATAAGGCTGAAGATGAAAAAAGAAGAGATGAAGCTGAAACTAAAAATAAGGCTGAATCATACATTAACACTATGGAGCAAAGAATGGCAGAAGTTGGTGATAAAGTGCCAGAAGATGTTACTAACCAATTAAAAACTGATATTGCTGATTTAAGAAATGATATGAATAATTTACCAGTTGACCAATTAAAGAATAAACTTCCTGAATATGAACAAAAATTTGCTCGTTATGAACAAGCTGCTCAACAAGCAGGTGCTGGCTATCAAGCACCAAATTCACAAGATGATGTTAATCAAAAAAATAATGATTCAAATGGATCAAATGATGATCCAATCAATGCATAATTATTAAAAGATAAATAGGAGTGTAGTCTCTACACTCCTACCTTTTAGTAAATGGGAGGATATGTATGGCAGAAAAAAAAGATGTATATGAAACTTTAGGAATAAGTAAAAACGCTTCCCAAGATGAAATTAAACAAGCCTACCGAAAAATGGCTAAAAAGTATCATCCTGATTTAAATCATGAACCAGGTGCTGCAGAAAAGTTTAAAGAAGTTCAAGAAGCTTATGATATTTTATCAGATACAAATAAAAAAGCTCGCTATGACCAATTTGGCTGGCCAGGAGTAGATCCTCAAGCAGGTGGTTTTGGTGGTCAAGGCTTTGGTGGACAAGATTTTGATGGCGCCGGCTTTTCAGATTTAGGAGATATATTTGCTTCTTTTTTTGGCGGTGGGGCTCGTCAAAGGCAAAGTAGTTCTGCAGGTCCAGTGCGTGGTGAAGATATTTATTCACAACTTAGAATTACTTTTATGGAATCAGTAAAAGGTGTTATTAAAGTAATACCATTATCATATTATAGAAAATGTTCAAATTGTCGTGGAACAGGTGCTCAAACTCCAAGAGATTTTGAAACATGTCCAAGATGTAATGGTATTGGTCGAATTCGTTATACACAACAAACATTACTTGGTGCTATGACTTCAGAAAGAACATGTCCTGAGTGTAATGGCGTTGGTAAAAAAATAAAAGTTCGTTGTACTACTTGTAATGGTGCAGGTTATGAAAGAATTAAAGAAAATTATGAACTAAGAATACCTCAAGGAATTAATAATGGACGCCAATTACGTTTACAAGGTAAAGGCAATCCAGGTAAACTTGGTGGAGAATGTGGAGATTTATATATTGAAATTCAAGTAGAAAGTTCTACTACATTTAAAAGAGAAGGAAACAATATTCGCATTGAACTACCAATATCACCTCTTGATGCAATTTTAGGTGCTACTGTTGATGTTCCAACAGTTTATGGAATTGAAAAACTAAATATTCCAATTGGTGTTCAAAATGGCGATGTTTTAAAAATAAAAAATAAAGGCTTTAAAGTAATAAATAGTGATTCTTTTGGTGATGAATTAATTACATTAATTATTAAAACGCCAACATCACTTTCAAAAGAAGAAAAAGCAATGTATGAAGTTTTAAGACAATCAGAACTAAAAGGTAAAAATAGACCAACTGAAGCTTATACAGATAAAGTAAAAAAACTCTACAAATTATAAAAATGTGTGTGCTTACACATTTTTTTTATTCTTTTGTAAAAAAATTAATACATTTAAAATACAATAACATTTGTTATTTATTTTAATTTTAAAACAAGTTATAATATTAGTGAAAATAGGTGAAGCATTATGAAGGAAAAGAAAAGTAATATTAAAGAAAATGAAATGTCTGTTGATGATGAACAAAAATTATCCTTAATACGTTTAATAGGATTATTTTTAATTGTTTATAGTATTTTATGTTTAACAACAGCCGCTACAACTTCAAATAATACATTTGGTGGTATTATTAGTTCACCATTTACTTTTTTGCTTGGCTCTTTTTCTTTGATAGCTTTAATAATTGTAGGCTTTATTGGTGTCTACATGTTATTTTTTAAAAAATTATTTAATTTTATTAAACCAATACAATATGTCTTAATTGTTTTAGCAATTTTATTTTATTTATCAGTGACAACATATACCACTGCCACTTCTAATATGACATTTGGTAGTTGTTTTAAAGATTATCTTGATATTTATAATATTAACCATGCTTTCTTTATTAGTGGTGATGGGGCTATTGGAAAACTTGGTGGTGGAATGATAGGCTATATGGTTTTTGGTTTGATAAATAGCATGACTAATAAAAATTCAAATGTAACATTTATTATAAGTTTAATTATTTTTATTGGTGTACTATTTATTTTATTTGCGCCATTATTTAGAAAAATTATAAAATTTATTATTAGAAATATTAAAAAAATGAAAGCTCGTCATAAAGAAAAAAAGGCCTTAAAAGAAGAAAAAAGAAAACAAAAAGAATTAAATAAAAAACAACAAGAACTTCAAGTTGAAACTGATGAGTTAGATGCTAAAAATGATGATTTTGATTTTAATAATAATAGTAATAAAGATCAAGAAGATGATTTATTAGAAACAACTGAAATAAACATTTTTGGTGATGATTATTCATATCAAAAATCATCTAACAATGTAAAAGAAAAATTAGAAACAATATTAGAACCTTTTGATGAAGAACTTTATTCAAATGAAATGAAACATAATAATATTTCATCAAATAATAAACATGAAAATTTTCAAACTGATTTTGTAAATAAATTTGATGAAGATTTTTCAACAGTAACAATTACTAACCTTAATTTAAATAATGATGAAAAAGAAGATAATAATGTAATAATCTCAAATGATGAAGAAACAGAAGTTAAAGTTGTTGATGAAAGTATCAAATTAACTGATTTTAATAATAAAGAAATAGTTGAACAAGTTAATATTGTCACAAATCAAGAAAAAGATATTAATCAAAATAATAAAGTTGAAAATGAAAATGTTAATAATATTTCTAGTGGTTATGTAGAAACAAAACCTATTGTTAATAATAATCAACAAACAAATAAAAAAGAAGATGTTATAGAAGAAACAAAAATAGAACCAGCAATTGATTTTAATTTAATAGATTATGAATTGCCACCTCTTTATTTATTAAAGGAAGCAGTTGATAATGGTGTCAATAGTCAAAATGAAGAAGTTGCTAAAGAAAAAGCAGAAATATTATTAGAAAAGATGAGAGAACTTAATGTGTCTGCATCTATTAATGCTTTTGTTGTTGGCCCTTCTGTTACTCGTTTTGAAATTTCATTAGCACCAGGAGTTAGAGTAAATACATTTACTAATTTACAAGATGATTTCAAATTAGCATTAGGTGTTAACTCTGTACGTATTGAATCACCAATTCCTGGTAAATCAGCTATTGGTGTTGAAGTTCCAAATAAATATCGTGCTATGGTTTCTATGAAAGAAATAATAACACAAATGCCAAATAAGAAACACAAATTATATGTTCCAGTTGGTAAAGATATTACAGGTACTCCTCTTTCAATGGCAATATGCGATATGCCACATTGCTTAATATCTGGTGCAACAAATTCTGGTAAATCAGTTTGTGCTAATACTATTATTTTAAGTTTATTAATGAATTATAAACCTAGTGAAGTTAGAATGATTATGGTTGATCCTAAACGAGTAGAAATGTTATTTTATAAAGATATTCCTCATTTGTTATGTCCAATAATTACAGAAGCTGATAAAGCTAGTGTGGCCTTAGATAAATTATGTAAAGAAATGGATCGAAGATTTACTACATTTTCACAAATTAGTGTTAAAAACATTGCATCATATAATGAAGTGATGGTATCTCAAGGAAAATTTAAAATGCCATTTATTATTTTGATTGTTGATGAATTTGCTGAATTAATGCTTTCAAAAAATCAAAAAGTAGTTGAAGAAAGAATCCAAAAAATAGCCCAATTAGGTCGGGCAGCTGGTATTCATTTGATTTTAGCCACACAAAGACCTGATGTTAATGTTATTCCAGGTACAATTAAAACTAATTTACCATGTAGAATGACATTTAGATTATCATCACTTGCTGACTCAAGAACAGTTATTGATGTTGGTGGTGCTGAAAAATTATTAAATAATGGTGATATGCTTTTATTAACACCTGATTTTACAGGACTTAGAAGAGTTCAAGGCGTTTATGTTTCTGATAAAGAAATATCAGATGTTGTTGAATATTGTAAAAAACAAGCATCTCCTCAATATGATCCTGAATTTTTAGATTTGAGAACTGATGAACAAAAAGCTGATGATGAAAGATTAAAATTTGCATTAGAGGGTAAAGATAATGATGCTGATAATGATAACGATGATGAAATGTATGAAGAAATAAAAAAATTTGTTATTAAAGAACGAAAAGCTTCAACATCTTATTTAAAAAGGAAATTTAACATTGGTTATTTTAGAGCAGCTAAAATGATAGATAGATTAGAAGAAGAAGGTATTATAGGACCTGAAAATGGTTCAAAACCTCGTGAAGTGTTAATTGGTAATGATGAAGATGGTGAGTCAATATTAGATTCATCAAGTGATGATGATAATGAATAAATCATTGTTAAAATTTATTAGAACATAAAAGTTTTTGGTTAACTTTTATAAAAATAAATAGTTATTTATATTTAAAATAATTATTTTATTAACATTATTATAGGGCGATTGCAAAGTCCTAATAAAATGAAAAAATAAACAAAATTGGAAGAATAGTAATAGATTTTAAACTATTC
>CANQTM010000018.1 GCA_947626825.1 uncultured Bacilli bacterium
TATTATTCCTACTTTCCACTTAAAAAAATATTTAATTTAACAAATATTTTTTTTAAAACAACAAAAAAATAATTTTTTATTGTATTATTAATGTGAGGGCAATAAAATGAATCAAAAAAGGATTATACGTGATTTTCAAAGTGAAAATAAAATAGTTGCTGAATCAGCCTTTAATGAAATTTATAATGAATATTCATATTTAGTTTATTATATATCTTTAAAAATTGTTAAAGATAATGATTTAGCTTTAGAAATAACAAATGAATGCTTTTATCAATTATTTAAAAATAGATTTAATTTAGATAACAATAAAAATTTAAAATATTATTTAACAACTATTAGTAAAAACACTTCATTAAATTATCTAAGACAACAAAAACATTTTGAACCTTTAAATGATATATATTCATATAATCCTAAATATAATGATTTTGAAAATTATTTAAAGGAATTTACTAATTTTTTAGATGAATTAGAATTAGAAACTTTAATTTATCATTTTCTTTATGATTTTACATTTAAAGAAATTGCTAAAGATAAAAATGTTTCTATCAATATCATTACAGGTAAATATCAAAGAGCCATAAAAAAAATTAAAAAATATTATAAAGAAAATGACAAACTTTAATAACACATTTGTATTATAAGTGAAAGGATAGATCATTATGAAAAAATTAAAAAAAGTTTTTAAACAAGATTTAATAGATAAAACTAATGTTAATTTGACTATTGATTGTCAAAACTTAGACTATACAACAACAAATAAAGAAACACAAAAAGCAAATAATGTTTTTAAAATTATTAGAAATTTGGCTATTGCTTTGGTTATTATTGCTCTTGTTATTGTTTTGACACCTCCAGCTATTTTCCTTATTTCAACAATCAAGGTAAAAGAAAGTTTTAAAATCACAAAAAAAGATTTTTCAATTAGCGAACTTAACAGAATTGAAAATAATTCATTTAAGGCATTAAATGAAGTTACTTTTCCATCAAAAGAATTAAAAAATTTAAAAATTGATAATACTTATTTAGATAGTTATCAAGAATTTGCTTATACTATTTTTAATAATTCTTCAACTATTTCTGACTTTTCATATTCTCCAATGTCTTTATATTCTATTTTATTAACATGTCTTTTATCAACAAATGATAATGATGTTAAAAATGAAATATATCATTTATTAAATTGTAATGATTTTAATCTTATTAAAAACAATTATCTAAAAATGTATCAAAATAATTATTTTGCTAATGATAGTGGCACTATTCAAATGTACAATTCTATTTTTTTAAATAACAATTACACAATAAACACAAATTATATTGATATATTAAAAAATTATTATATTGAAGCCTTTAAAATGGATTTTAATAATAATAAAGATATTGATAAAATGTTAAGTTGGATTGATCAAAGATTACAAGAAAAAAATTTCATTAATAAAGAAGAATTAGAAATTGATGATAATGTTACTTTTTATTTATTTAATACTTTATATTTTAATAATAAATGGTTAAATAAATTTAATAACAAAGATACATATCAAGATATTTTTTATAATCAAAACAAAAAACATGTCAATGTTTCTTATATGAATCATTCTTATATTGGAAAAATATATGATTACGATTCATATATTAGTTGTTATGACTATTATGAAAACAAACAAAAAATTCAATATATTGTTCCTAAAGAAATAGATAATAATTTAAAAGATTTAATAACTAATATCAACTTTTTAAAAGAAAATGAAGATAATCTTATAGTATCTAAAAAAAATAAACGACTAATAATTGATTTAAGCGTCCCTAAATTTCAAAAAAATAATTTAATTGATTTAACTAATACTTTAAAAAATTTAGGTGTTAATAAAATGTTTGATGAAGATAGTTATGCCTTTAACCATATTTATACTAATTGTGATGATTCAATATATTGTAAATTTATTAAACAAAAAAATATATTATCATTAGATGAAGATGGTACTACTATTAAATCTTTATCTATGGCTAAAATGGGTAATTCTAGTGCTGGTAAAATAGAAGAAGATATTTATGAAGTTAAATTAAATCAACCATTTATTTATGTTATTTATGATCAACAAGATTTACCAATTTATATTGGACAAGTTGATAATTTATAAATATTTTTTGTTTAAATAATATTTAAAATGCTAAAGAAAAAATTAATAATTGATTCTTTAGTTTTTTTTATTAAAGATGAATTTATTTTCTTTTGTAATTATACAATAAAATAATTTAGATAAAGCATATTTATTAATTTTAACATTTTTATATATATTGATTTTCTCCAAATAGTTGTAAATTTTACAACTTTCTGGAGAGAATAATATCAAAAATATTGATTTTCACCAAAAAGTAATATATAATGCAACTATCTGGAGGAAATGTTATGGTTATTACCAGTCAACAATTAAAAGAATATTATCACAATCTTGCTGATCCAAAAGGCAAAATTGCTAGAGATATTAAAAATGGAAAGTTGTTTCCTTTGGTAAAAGGAATATATGAAACAGATTCAAACGCTTTTGCACCATATTTAGCTCAATTTATATATGGTCCTTCTTATATTTCTTTTGATTTTGTTTTAAATGAGCAAAATCTAATACCAGAAGCAATATATAATACAGTTACATGTGCTACTTTCAATAAAAAGAAAATTAAAACATATACAAATAGGTTTGGTACTTTTATCTATCGAGATGTCCCATCTGCTGTTTTCAGTTTAGGTGTTATAGTTATAAATGTAAAAACATATACATATCATATTGCTACACCAGAAAAAGCTCTTTGTGATAAACTTTATACCATTTCGCCTGTACATTCAGTAAATGATTTAGAAAAGTTGTTGTTTGATGATTTGCGATTAGATGAAGATAAATTTAATGAATTAAATAAGCAAGATATACTACAACTTGCCCCACTATACCATTCTACAAATTTGAATATGCTAGAAAAATTAATTAAAAGGAAAAAATAATATGCAACAAATATTAAATCAAATGTTAAAAAAATATAAAATTAATAATATTGAAGACAAGAAAAATGCCATTAAAGAAATTGTTCAAGAAGTTGTTCTTTGTGGTTTATCTCGAGGAGGATTTTTCAAAGAAACAGCTTTTTATGGAGGAACTGCTTTAAGAATATTTTATGGATTAGATAGATTTAGTGAAGATTTAGATTTTTCATTAACTACACAAGATTTAAATTTTGATTTACAAAAATATTTTTACTACATTGAAAACGAAATAAAGTCTTTTGGACTTGATTTTAGTGTGCAAGAAAAGGTTAAATCTTTTGATTCAAATATTAAATCAGCATTTTTAAAAGGAAACACAAAAGAACATATTTTAACCTTTTTTGAAAATAGCGAAGATGCCAAATTTATAAATAAAGATGAAGTTATTAGAATTAAATTTGAAGTAGATATAAATCCTCCTATAGGTGCCACTTATGAAACTAAGTTTGGCTTATTGCCTTCTCCATATCAAGTAAGGCTATATGATCTTTCTTCTTTGTTTGCAGGAAAAATACACGCTTGTTTATGTAGAAATTGGCCTTTTAGAATCAAAGGTAGAGATTTTTATGATTATGTATTTTTTTTATCTATTGGTGCACAAGTAAATTTGACAAATTTAAAATCTAAATTAGTAGAATCAAATTTTATAAATGAAAATTATGACTTAACAATAGAAAATTTAAAAACATTTCTTAATAAAAGATTTGAAAATATAAATTTTAAACAAGCTAAAGAAGATGTTTTACCATTTGTAAAAGACAAATCAAAACTTGATTTATGGAATGAAGATTTTTTTAAAGAAATAACAAAAAATCTTAAAGCTATATAATTAATTTAAAAATGTAAATGTTTTTATTTATAAATCATTTTCGTTTAAATAATATTATTATTTCATGAACTATTAATGGAATACTTGAAAATGCTAAAACAATTAAAAAATCATTAATAGTTAATAAACTTGTTTTAAATAAATCACATAAAAATGGCACCATTGTAACAGCTAATTGAATAACAATTCCAAATACTAAAGAAAAAATTAATAATTGATTCTTTAGTGTTTTTTTATTAAAGATGGATTTATTTATATTTTTCATACCTAGACTATGGAATAATTGAGATAAAGCTAAAGTAGAAAAGGCAAATGTTTGAGCTTTTAATAATAAAAATGAATCATTTTTTAGTAAATAAAAAATTTCTTTAAAAGAAATAGCTATATCATTTTTTAACATATATTGTAATGGAACAAAAATATAAGAAGCAAACGATAATAGACCAATTAATAAACCATATCCTAAAATGATTTTATAACCATTGTTGGCAAATATTGATTCGTTAATATTTCGTGGCTTTTCTTGCATGACATCTTCATCTACATCATCTTGTCCCAAAGCAAGTGATGGTAGTGTATCAGTTAATAAATTAACCCACAAAATATGAATTGCAATTAAAGGAACAGGTAAATTTAAAATAATTGCCAATAACATCACTAAAACTTCACCAATATTTGATGATAATAAAAATAATAATGTCTTTTTTATATTATTGAAAATGCCACGACCTTCTTTAACAGCCTTTTCAATAGTAGTAAAATTATCATCCATTAATATCATATCGCTAGCATCTTTGGCTACATCCGTACCATTAATTCCCATAGCAATACCAATATCTGCTTTTTTTAATGATGGTGCATCATTAACACCATCACCCGTCATAGCAACAACATTTTTCTTTTTTTGTAAAGCTTTAATAATTGTAACTTTATTTTCAGGTGATACTCTAGCAAATACTTTATATTTACTAATATTATTTTCTAAAGTTTTTTGATTCATGACATCAAGTTGTAAACCTGTTATAACTTGATTTTCATCAGTAGCAATGTTTAATTGTTTAGCAATAGCTAAAGCAGTATTTTTATGATCACCTGTTATCATTAGTGTTTCTATATTGGCTAAATGAAGGTTTTTTATTGATTCTTTTACATCTTTTCTTGGTGGATCTATCATTGCTACTAAACCAAGAAATATTAAATTGTTTTCTTGAATTTTATTAGTTTTTTTATAAGATATTCCCAAAACTCTTAAACCTTCATTTGATAATTTATCATGCATTGATAAAATATTTTGAATCATTTTATTATTTAAAAGTTCAATGCGATTATTTAATAAAATATAATTACAACACGGTAAAACATTATCAATAGCGCCTTTAGTAAATTGATAATTTTCATTTAAAGTTGACATCATTTTTCTTGAACTATCAAATGGTAAAACATCAATTCTTTTTAATGGTTGAACAAATAAATTTTTAGCAAATTTTAAAAGGGCAATTTCAGTTGGATCACCTAGATATTTATTATCGTTTATTGTTGCATCATTGCAACATAAACAACCTAAAGCTAACATTTTTAATTCGTTATTACCATTATTTAAATTATTTGAATCAAATATTGTTTGATTATACATTACTTTAGTAACACTCATTTGATTTAAAGTTAAAGTTCCTGTTTTATCTGAACAAATAACATTAACACAACCTAATGTTTCTACACTAGGCAATTTTTTGATTATTGCTTTTACTTTACTTAATTTTTGGACACCAAGTGATAATACAATAGTAACAACAGCCAGTAATCCTTCAGGTATTACAGCAACAGCTAAAGAAATGGCTGTTATTAACATTTCTAAAGTGTTACGTTTTTGTAACCATGCAATAACAAAAATTAAAACACATAAAAATATTGTTGTTAAAGCTAAAATTTTAGAAATTTCATTTAATTTTTTTTGTAGTGGCGTTATCTTTTTCTTTTCATTTTTCATCAATTTGGCAATTTTACCAATTTCAGTATTCATTCCTGTTTTAATAACAATTCCTTCACCACTACCATTAATTACATAAGTTGCCTTAAAAGCCATATTTTTTTGATCACCTAAGGCCATTTGTGTAGTAGATTCATAGTTAGCATCTTTTTCTACAGGGATAGATTCCCCAGTTAATGAAGATTCATCTATCAATAAATGATTACTTTTTATTAATCTTAAGTCAGCTGAAACATTTCGCCCAGCTTCTAAAATTTCAATATCTCCAACAACTAAATCTTCAGCTTTAATTTCAATAATTTTATTATCTCTTTTAACTAAACACATAGTTGTTGTTAAATCATTTAAAGATTTTAAAGCTTTTTGGGCTTTTAATTCTTGATATGTTGATAAAGTAGCATTTAAAATTACCACAATTATAATAATACAAGCATCAGTAAATTCTTTTAAAAACAACGATAAAACAAATCCTGCTAGTAAAACATAAACTAAAGGATCCACTAATTGTTTTAAAAAAATAATAAAGGGATTTTTATTTTTTTCTTTTTCTAAAATGTTTTTGCCATTTTGTTGTAATCTTTTTATAGCTTGTTTACTTGTTAAACCATTAAAACTACTATCTAATTGATTAATTGTTTCATCTATTTTTCTTATCATAAAATCACCATTTAATTTTATGAATTAAAAAATATATTTAGACATAAAATACTTAAAAAGTGTTAGAAAACTAACACTTTTACAATTTAATTAACTTTATTAATTACATCTATTGGCTTAATATTTTTTATTCTAGCCATTGGAATTGTAAGTGAAATGATAATAATAATAAATGTTGAGAATATCATTACTAAAGCACCAAATAATTCAAAATTAAAGATAGGGAAATAGAATGTATAGAAAGCTGAAGTAATAATTTGATTGATTAACATGCCAATAATGTAATAACCTAATACACCAAAAACTGTTGCAAACAATCCAATTAACATAGCTTCAACTGCATAAATTTTATAAATATCTTTAATGTTAGCACCTAATGCTTTTAAAATTCCTATTTGTTTTGAACTATCTTTTACAGAACTTGAAATAAATGAATATAATAAAATAGCAACAACAACAAACCAAATGATTGCAACAATATTAATTAATGTAGAATATTTTTCTATTGCGGATGCAAATGATACAAAATATTCCACAAATTCATTTTCAATAGTAAAGCCATTATCATATAAATTATCAATTAATTTAACTAAATTTTCTCCTTTATTAGTTTTTACTAATGCTTTTGATGGACAATAATAATTATCAGATAAGATATCAAAAACATCTTTAGCTAAATAAATTGTATTACTACTTGAAGAAACAGGATTAGCACTACCAGGAACATATCTATCAATAATACCAATTATTTCAACATTTTCTACTGATTGATAAATTCCATTTGAATTAGTAATATTTAAAGTTGATTTAGTATTATTATAATAGCCTATATCTCTTATGATGTCTAAATCATTACTTGGCCATCTTGAACCATATGAAGCTAATTTTTGGAATAAATTTCGACCTACAAAAACTTGGTTTGGTTTCATTTCTTTTATTTTTTCTTCAAAATTTTCTTCATTAAATGATGGATCAGTAAATAAATAACCAATTTCATAAGTTGTTTCTTCTTTGGCATCTTCTGCAAATTTTGCAATTGAAGAAATATAATTTGTAGATATTTCTGTTCCTAAAAGACTATTAATAGTTGATGAAATGACAAAATTTGGATATGATTGTTTTAAATGTTCCATAAATTGTGGCTTTACAATCATTCTAGTCAAAATACTTTTTGATAATTCTTGATATTCATTATATAAATCCATATTATTTGGATCTTCATATAATTTTGCATATTTTTTATATAAATCTTGGTCTTCATCAATGTCATAAATACCAATAATCTTAAAATTAAATGTTGTAATACCATGAGCTGATTGTGATGTTGTTGGTAAATTTACACCAATTAAATCACTAATATTTTCAACATTGAATTTATTTTTATAATCTCTGCTTCCATATTCATTTATATATCTTACCATGACATTAGCAATAATAGATGAAATATAAATGCCATTATCATAATCTTCATCAGTTAAATTATTTTTTTCATAAATTATTTTAAAATTATTAGAGCCATATCCATAATTTTCAATTGAATCACAAGTCAAAAATCCTGAAAATTTCTTATTAAATAAAATATCTTTAGACATAGCACTACTTAATAATGAACCATTATCAATAATACTATAAATAAATGGTTGGTTATATTCATATGCAATATCTCGTTCTAATGAATTTAAATAATTAATATCACCTTTTTGCAATGCATAATTTTCTGTTTGCAAAGAAAAACTTGAAGAAACTTCAACATAAGAACCATTATCTTTTTTTAAAGAATTAGCAATTGATTTTGTCAAAGAATATTGAGTAAAATTAATAGCTGTCCCTGTTAATATAACTGATAAAATGGCTAATAAAATTGTAAAGAATAATCTTAATTTTTTCTTTTTTAAATTAGACATTGAAAAACTAATAGCTTTTTTAATAGATAAATTTGATTTAAATTTTTCATCATTTTGTTCTTTTGAATCATCTTTATAAACAAATGGCTCAAAAGTTTCTTCGTTATTATCATCATCAATAACTTCTTTTACATTAGGATATAATGACATAGCTAAATGTTTATTTGAATCTACAAGTAAATAATAATCTTGTCTTTTTTCATTTATAGTCACATTTAAATTATCAATGTTAACTTGATCAATTTGTTGATTTTTAGGAACAATAACTAAATTTGAAGAAACAAGTGTTGGGCGAGGCATTTCTTTTATTATATTTTTTTTGCGCATTAAATCTTTTAAAACAAAACCATCTCTTATTTCAATAATTCTATCGCCAAAAGCATAAGCCAATTCTTTATTATGTGTAACAATAACAACTAAACGTTCAATTGCTAAATCACATAAAATTTTGATTGTTGCATCACTTGTTTCACTATCTAATGATCCTGTTGGTTCATCAGCTAAAATTATTTTTGGATTTTTAATTAAAGCTCTTGCTATAGAAACTCTTTGTTTTTGACCACCTGATAATTCATCCATACGACGATTTTTCAATGATGAAAGTCCCATATCGTCTAAAAGTTTTAACACTTTTTCATTATCTTTTTTAGATTGTAAATCTAAAGCAATAGCGACATTTTCAAAAACTGTTAAATTATCTAACAAATTAAAATCTTGAAAAACAAATCCAACACAACTATTACGATAATAATCAAAATCACTTTCTTTAAAATGAAGGAAACTTTGACCATCAAAAACAATATCGCCTCGATCAAAATTATCAAGACCACCAATTAAATTAAGTAATGTTGACTTACCACTACCTGACTTACCTAAAATAAAAACTAAACCTGTACTATTAAATTTTAAAGAAACATTTTCTAATGCCCTATGAGTAACACCATTTTTTGAAGAATAAGTTTTATATACATTTTTAAGTTCTAACATAACATTATTCCTCCTAAATCTTTCTAATAGCATCAATTGGTTTCATTTTAGCAATTGACATCACTGGTATTAACGTTGTTATTACAAAGAAAATTAATGTAGCCACAACATATAACAAAACAAAGATAAAACTAATATTAATAATATTTATTCCAATAGCAACATTACCTAGTTGTTCATTAACAATACCTCTAATATAAACAATTAAAAGTAATGAAATTAAAGTAGCTACTATGGCTAAAATACCTTCTTCAACTAAAAACATTTTTAATATGTCATTACTTCTAGCTCCTGTTGCCCTTAATATACCAATTTCTTTACGTCTTTTCTTTATACTTGTAGATACATAGTTAAACATAAATAATATTGCAAATACAAAAACTACCACACCAGCAATTAATCCAAATGTTTGGAATGATTGAATATCTAATGTATCAGTTGGAACCTTTCCATCAATATTTAAAATATGATAACCATTTTTATAAAATTTATTGAAAAGACGAGAATTTTTAGATGTATTATTATAAGTTGTAGTAACCATTTGGTCAAAATCATAAATTGAATTATTTAAACGATATGAAAAATCATCAGAAAAGAAAGCACCAACTTCACTTAATCGATCACTATCTGTAGCACTATTTGAAATAGATATAACTGCCACAATTTCAAAGCCTCCACCATATAAAGTATAATCAACAGTACTTGAATCAAGCATTTTGTTAATGTATAAATTTTCTTGTAATGTAGGAATTGCTTCATTAATGGCCTCACGAGAATTAAAACCACCATTATAGCCTATCCAATTGGTTGTTAGTATTATTTGATTGTTTTTTAAACTTGATGGAATTTGTCCCCATACTAATGTTTGTCTTCCAATTAATTTAGTTCGATAATTTTCATAAGATAAAAATGAAGAAATGTTACCTATATATAAATCTTTATAAGTTAATGTTTCATCAAGACGATCACCAGCTGAATCAAATTCATATAGTGGCACTCTAGAAACACTCATACTAAATGTAGTAGGAGCAAAATCATTAGCATTATCAAGTAAATATCTATTATAAAAACCACTAGGTCCAAAAACTCTAGCATAATAATAATTTTTTAAAGCATCTAATGATGATGCTTTTTGATTATCATCATCAACATAAGTTTCAGAAACAATCAAAGGTAAAAAGTCTTCATAATTTGTTTTAAATACTCCAATAATTTTATAATTAGTTGAATAAATTCTAACTGATGAATTAATTTGATCTTCTAAACTATTTGGATGAATAACACCATAATTACCTTGATTATCTAATCCTAAATATCCTGTTCTTCTTAGTTCAAAAGCAGCATAATCAGAAATAATTATTTCATGATTATTTAAAGAATTTTCATTAAATGATTGATTACCAGCCACTAATTGTAAATTTAAATTATCTAAATTATCACATTCAATAATGCCACGAAAATATTGCATTTCAAATGGTGAATTTGATGTTGGGGTTCCTAAAGTATATGGCATATCTGTTTTCTTTGAAAAACTATATTGTAAATTGTCATCAATTTCATTTAATGAAGTTAATGAATCTTTATTAAACATCATTTTTTGGGCACCAGAATAATGTTCAATAATAGCTAAGTTTAAATTATTTTTATCTAATGCATTAGAAACTATTTCACCATTATTAATAGTAAAAAATAATGAAGAAAAGCCAAGTAAAGTAAAAGCCACAATTGTAAAAACAAGTAAGAATGCCAAACGACTTTTATGATTACTATATTGATTAAAAGCCATTTTTAAACATTCATTAAATTTTATTGAAGTTTTTTGATGTTTATTACTTTCTTTTGCTTTTTCAATTTCTTTTAAAGGTTCTTGAAATGAAGATACAAATTTAGATGATAAATCTTCTTTTTCAAATATTTTTGAATATTCATTAGGATATGCAATAGTTAATAATTCAGGTTGATTTATTAAACAAACAAAATTTGTTTTATCATTTTCTAATAAAGAATTAACTAAATCAATATTTTCTATTTGATTTCCACTATTAATTTTGATTATTTTTGATGTTACAAGTTCATTTTTTAATTTTCCATAATCTGGTGAAACAATCAAATGATCAATAATGTGACCATCATTTAAACGAATAATTTCATCACCAAAAACATTGGCAATTTCATCATCATGAGTAACAACAATAACTAATTTATCACTTGATAAACTCTTTAAAGAACTCATTAAATCATAACCTGTTTTAGAATCTAAAGCACCGGTTGGTTCATCAGCTAAAATAATATTAGGATTTTTAACTAATGCTCTAGCAACAGATATTCTTTGTTTTTGACCACCTGATAATTCTTTAGGTGAACGATATCCTAAACCCTCAAGATTAACAAGTTTTAAGGCTTCATCAATTGTTGTTTGATCGTGACCTTTTGATTGAATTTTTAAAGCTAAAGCTATATTTTCTTTAACAGTAATATCATCAATTAGATTAAATTCTTGAAAAATAAAACCAATATGATAATTACGATATGCATCAAAATCACCAGCTGAGAATTCAGATGTAGAACGGCCATTAATAATAATTTCACCACTATCCATCTTATCAAGGCCACCTAAGATATTTAATAAAGTTGATTTTCCACTTCCTGATTTACCAACGACAAAAACTAAACCAGTATTAGGAAAATCAAGATTGACATTATCTAGGGCAACAATTATATTATTTCCATTCTTATATGTTTTTCTTATGTTCCTTAATTGAAGCATAATAAACCTCCTACAGCAAAATATATAAATATATTTTATATCTACAAAATCAAGTGAAATTATAACATTATTTGTTTTTCAATACAAGAAATATAAAAAATAAATTCTTAATATTGTCATTTAAAAAATATCTGAGATAAATAAAACAAAAAAATATTATTTATAATGATGTTTTCCCTTTTTAAGGTACTTATGATAAAATATTATTGAAAGAAGGAAGTAATAATGGAAAAAGAATTAAAAGCTTTACTAGATGAATGTTTACAATGTAAAAATCCAACTTGTCTTGAAGGATGTTTAGCTAATAATAATATTAAAGAATTTATAAGACTATGCAAAGAAAATAAAATTCAAGATGCTTTTAATGTTCTTTCAAAAACAACAACACTTCCAAGTATTTGTTCACTAGTTTGTCCAAGTGAAAAACAATGTCAAGGTCATTGTATAAAAAATAAAATAAATAAACCTGTTAACATCCCTTTTATAGAACATTATATTGCTACAAATTCTAAAGAAATAATTCCTGATAATTTATTAAATAAAAAAGAAAAAATTGCCATTATTGGTTCAGGCCCTGCAGGCTTAGCTTGTGCTGAAATTCTTGCTAAAAACGGATATAATGTTGATATATATGATCAATATGATATACCAGGTGGTATATTAACTTATGGTATTCCAGAATTTGTTTTAAACAAAAAAATTGTTAATGAAAAAATTAACTATTTAAAAAAATTAAAGATTAACTTTTTAATGAATTTAAAATTAGGAAAAGATTTTTCTATTGATGATTTATTAAATAAATATGATGCTATTTTTCTTGCAATAGGTGCTTGTATCAATAAAAAACTAAATGTTCCTAACGAAAATTTAAAAAACATTGTAGATGCCAATTATTTTCTTGAAAAAATGTCTAAACATGATTTTAAAGAATTTAATGATTTAGAAAATATTGCCGTTATTGGCGGAGGTAATACTGCAATAGATGCTGCATTATCTGCCAAAAAATATTTAAATAGTAATGTTAGCATTGTTTATCGAAGAAGTGAAAAGGAAATGCCTGCAAGAATAAAAGAAATAAATAAAGCCAAAAATGAACAAATTAATTTTTTATTTTTAACTTCACCAATTTCGTTTATTGGAAAAGATAAAGTTAATTATATGGAATGTGTTAAAAATCAATTAGTTTTAGATGGTAATAATAGACCAAAACCTGTTGAAATAGAAAATTCTAATTTTAAAATAAAAACTGATTTAGTTATCAAAGCAATTTCATTTGAAATAGATACGAGTGTTCTTGGAAATATTTTGTGTTATCCATGGAGTGGTATTATTGTTAATGAAAATATGCAAACATCTATACCTAAAATATTTGCTGGTGGCGATTGTACTTTAGGTCCATCATTAGTTGTTATAGCTATGAAGCAAGGAATGAATGCTGCATATAACATAATAAAATATTTATCATAATATAAACAATTTAAAAATAGGGATCACCTATTTTTTATTTTGAAAAATTTAAACACATAAATAACCTTTTAAAAATAAAAAAATTGTCTTAACTTTTAATTTTCACCATGTTATAATATTTTTGTAGAGGAAATATTCCAAACAATTTTGAAGAAAGGAGAAAGAGTCATGGAATTTGATAAATGGTTTTATAAGCAAAGCACAGTTATTCAAGCTGTTTTATTATTAGTTCCATTCGTAAACTGGGTAGTAGAAATTCTAATTAGACTTTCTATAATGCTAAGAACTAAAAGCGCATTAGACATTGTTATATTTGTTGTTCTAATCCTTCTAGGTGCATTTTGGATTATAGGAGTTATTGACTTTATTGTCTTTTTAGTAACTGGCAAATTACTTTTCGATAAGTAAAAAAAGAAGAAGGTGTTTATAATCTAATTGATGATAGATTCTAAACACCTTTTTATTATTGTTTTTTTCTTACTTTTAAACCATTTTTAAATTCTTTAATTGTTTTAGCATTTTTCTTAAAATCCAAAACTAATAAATTTTTTATATCATAATTATAATAATCATTGGCATTAAACCAAATAGCACCTTTAATTTGTTTTATAAATTCTTCTTTATCTTTATTATTGAATAACTTAAACATATCTTTAACCCATTTAGCTTGCGAATCACTATTTCTATATAGTTCTCCTTCAGGGAAAACACCACCAGCACCACAAGCAAATTCTGATATGATAGCTGGATATTCTACCCACATAGGACTATTTTTTTCATAAAGATATGAATATAATTCATGAAAAGATTTAGGCTTTTCATTATTTAAATAATTATTATATTCATAATATGTTAAACCAAGTATTTGAACAAATTCTAAAGATGGTAAATAACATAAATCTTCACCCCATGAACAAAATGGATAAGTTTTCCCTGTAGGATTAAAAATATATAAAAGATTATCGCAGCCTTCATTTTTTAATATATTGGCCATTCTTTCATAAGTCATTACAAAAATATCAGGATCTAATAAAGTTACTTGTCCACAATAACTTACCCAATCAGAATTCATTTCATTATTTACTCTAAATAATATGGGTTTTTTATATGCTTTGATATCTTTGGCTAATATTTTGAAATATTCATCATATTTGCCTCTTAAAATATCAAACATTGGTGTGTAACCATGTAATCCTTCATTATTTGATGTTGTAAATTGTAAAGTAAATTGTAAAACAGGTAAATCATCAAAACCATTACCACCTGCTAATTTTAAAGCTGTTTTTGTTGGAAAACTTTTATAATTATCAAAATGACCAGTATGAGTATATGTTGGCATAATATTAAAATGATAATCCATATCATTTTCATAATGAGTTGTTTTTTCTAAAATTTTTTCATCACTACTACCATCATTTTGCATTGAATAATTAAATATTCCCCAATCAATATAATTTTGATTTCTTAATTTTTCATAATATTTTTTTGTTTCATCACTTAAATATTCAGGTACTTTTAAATCAAATTTGTCAGGTTTTCGTAATGTACCAACTTTATATGGTTTTTCAAATAAATATAAAGATGATATCATATTTTCAAATTCATTACACATAGCCTTTTTGGCTTTCATAACCATCATAGTGAAATTTTTAATATTTTCTTTTTCTTTTATAATAGCTATATGATAATAAGGAAAAGTAATATTTTCATGTTCTTTTATTTCTACATATACTAATTCTACTTCATAATCTTTTAATAAAGAATAATCATAACGAGGTTCTTTAATATAGCCTAATTTATTGCTTTGAAAATAAGTATCTACATCTTTTTGACCATTTGGAGCAGATGTTGCTGTTAAATAACGCATAATCCATTCATCATGATAAACTTTAAAATTATCATAAGTATTAGAATGTTCCATAGTCAATGTTAAAATATAATTATTTGTCATATAACGAACACGATATAAAGTAGCAAATAAATCAAGCTTTAAATCATTTTTATGAGGTAATGTTATTGCATAACCATTAGCTAAAGAAATAACTCTAGCCATTTTTTTATTATTAAAAACATAATAAGCATCATCAGAATCAGAAATATCAACATCTATTGATTCTAATTTTTTACCATTTAAATATAAATAACTATCTTTAACTTTATCTAAATAAATTTTATTTGTTTCATCATCAAATAGTGTTTTAAAATCATTAATATTAGTCATTTTGTTTTCACCTCGTTAATTAGTTTTTTAACACATTTATTCTAACATATTTAAAATAAATAGTTTATAATAAATTTAAAAATATAAGGGAATGGTAATATGGCTATTAAATTAACAAAAAATGATTTAAAACAATTTAACAATTTATTTAAAAATATGCAAAAAAATATCGAAATTGCTGATTTTACTAACAATATATTATTAGAAAATAAAAATATAGCTAATAACTATGATACACATTTTTCATATTGGCAAAATATTAGTAATTATTTTGATTTAGCACCTGAATTTTTAAATTATTATAGTAATTTTAATTTATTAAATAATTTTATTAAATTAGATAAAACAATTTATGAAAATAACCCTTATGTTAATAATATCAAAATAGATAATATTAGTTATTTAAATTATTATTTTCAAAAAGAAACCATTAAGGCCTTTCAAGGATTTATTTATGATGAAATAGATGTTTTAGATGATTTTACTGAAATAACAAAAATTGGTTATTTTGAAAATGATTATTCATATCTTACTTTAAAAGAAAATAATGATATTTGGATGTTAATAACTCCTCATGAAATAAATACCATGAAAAAAGCCATTGAGAAAGCTAATAATAATGTTTTAACATTAGGCTTAGGGCTTGGTTATTTCCCTTTTATGTGTAGTTTAAAAGATAATGTAAAAAATATAACTATCATTGAAAAAGACAATAATATAATAAAATTATTTAAAAAATATATCTATCCTCAATTTAAAAATAAAGAAAAAATAAAAATTATTCAAAGTGATGCTTTAAATTATCTTGATAATAATAATTTAAAATCATTTGATTATATTTTTATTGATTTATATAAAGATGTCGATGATGGATTACCATTATATGTAGACATTATTAAAAGATTTAAAAACAAATTGATATCTAATTATGATTTTTGGATTGAAAATTCATTAATAATTATGTTAAGACGTTGCTTAATAAAAGCTTTATATGAATTATTAAATGACATTTCATATACATCTAATAATTTGAATTATTATGATCAATTAATTGATAATTTTAAAAACATTTTTAAAAATATTGAAATTAATAATTTTAAACAAATACAAAATCTTTTATTAAAAGAAAATATTTTAAAACTACTTTAAATAATTATTTTTAAAACATAATTAATTATAAAAAAGATGGCTACACCATAAATAATTGGTGGTACTTCTTTATAACGCTTACTAACTAACATCATAGCACAATAAGCAATTAAGGCTATGCCAATACCATCACTTACTGAATAACATAAAACCATTAAAATAACCATCAAAAATGTAGTAATAACTACTATCATATCATTCCAATCTATTTCTTTTAAATTAGAAAACATCAAACAACCAACAGAAACTAAAGCCAAAGATGTCACTGGAGTCAAACCATTTGTAACACCAGCAAATATAGAAAATATTGGATATAACAATGTTGCTAATAAAAATAATAAGCCTGTTGTAACACTACTTAAACCAGTTTTGGCTCCACTTTCAACACCAACTGTAGATTCAGCAAAACTTGTGACTGTTGAAGTACCTAAAGGAGCACATATAACAGCACCTATGCTATCTGCAAGCATAGCCTTTTTACCATTTACTAATTCTCCTTGTTCATTTAAAATACCAACTTTTTTACCAACAGCAATCAAAGTTGCTGTTGTATCAAATAAATTAACAAAAATCAATGAAAATATAATTGCATATGATTCAGGACGTAAAAAGACATTAAAATTTTCTTTACTAAAACATTTTCCAAAATTGTTAGCAAAGGCACCATAATTTTCCCAAACATTGCTCCATTCAAATTTAGGCATGTTATTAACGCCACATAATCCTAAAATCAAACCTAATATGGCTGTTACACCCATGGCAATAACAATAGCTAATTTTCCAACTTTTCCTTTTATTTGCATCAAAACTAAAACTAAAATAATTCCAAAAATAGATAAAAGAACTGTTGGTGATTTTAAATCACCTAAAGAAATAAGCCCATTATCAATAGCTACAACACCACCACTTTTTAAACCAACAAAACAAATAAAAGCTCCAAGTCCAGCACTAACTGCATATTTTAAAGATTTAGGAATGGAAGAAATTATTTTTTCTCTTAATGGTGTTAATGTTAATATTAAAAATAAAATTCCTGATGCAAATACTAATAATAATGCTTCTTCAAATGTATATCCCATAGTACTACATACAGTATATGCCAAATAAGAATTCATTCCCATTCCAGCACTTAAGGCCACAGGATAGTTAGCAAATAATCCCATGATAAGACAACAAATACCACTACAAATAGCTGTTGCAATAAAAACAGCTTGATAATTACCGCCACCATCACTTAAAGTAATTGAATTGACAGGTAAAATGTAAACCATGGCTAAAAATACTATTATGCCACCTAAAATTTCAAGTAAAAGACTAGATCCTCTTTCTTTATAACGAAATAACTTATTCATAAAAAATAACCTCACTGAGGTTATCTTATCATTTTTTGCAATATTATAAAAGAAAGATTTTCAATTTTTCTAATTTTTCTAATTCTTTTTTTGGCCAAAGTGATACTTGCACTTCACCAATATGAGCTTTTTGTAACATAAACATACATAATCTTGATTGGCCAATACCCCCACCAATTGATAAAGGTATTTTATCATTTAAAATATCTTGGCAAAATGGATTTGATAATTTATATGTTTCGTTTTTATATTCTAATTGTTTAACTAAACTATTTTTATCAACTCTAATGCCCATACTTGATATTTCAAAAGCCATATCATATAAAGAATAATATAATATTATGTCACCATTTAATTGCCAATCATCATAATCAGCTGCTCGACCATCATGAGGAAGATTATCTTTTAATGGCCAACCAATTTGATATAAAAATATGGCTTTATATTCTCTTGCAATAGCATCTTCTCTTTCTTTTCTATTTAAATTTGGATATCTATTTTCAAGTTCTGATGTTGAAATAAAATAAATATCTTTAGGTAAATCATTATGAAGTTTTGGATATTTTAAAGATATCTTGTTTTGCAAATTATAAATAGCACTATATATTTGACATACTATTTTCTTTAAAAAATCAAGATTACGATCTTCTTTATTAATAGCTATTTCATAATCCCATTGATCAACATAAATCGAATGATAAAAATCAACATTTTCATCTTTTCTAATAGCATTCATATCAGTATATAAACCAGTATGAACATTAAAATTATATTTACCTAGGGCCATTCTTTTCCATTTAGCTAAAGAATGAACTATTTCAATTTCATCATCTAAATAAGCAACATGAAAATTAACAGGTTGTTCAACACCATTTAGATTATCATTTAATCCACTACTTTTTGTTACAAACATTGGAGCAGTAACCCTTTGTAAAGTTAATTTTTCAGTAAATTCTTTTTGAAACCAATCCTTAACTTCTTTAATAGCAATTTGAGTTTCATAAAGATTTAAAATAGATTTATAATTTAAATTTTCAATATTTTTAGCCATAATACAAACTCCTTTATAATCTAAAAAATTATATCATTATTTTTTTTTATAAACAACAACTATTTATTTTCAAATGCTAATGTATTATTTAAAAATTTATAGATATCAAACCACTTTATTAAAACATTTAATCTACGATATTCAAAATGTTTATTAAATGCTAAATTACGTCTTTTGTTTTGAAAAGAAAATGGTCCAATATGAACATCTGAAAATTTATAATATTTATTATTAACTAATAAATTTAAAAAGAAAACTTTTTTAAATGAAATCATTTTATCTTTATTTAAAATAATAATATTGCTAATTGGTTTTTGATATATTTCATCAACAAAAAGTAATTGTTCTAATAAATTTAAAAGAATTGTTTGTTTATTAAAAGAATTATTAATATCAACAAACAATTTATGATTATGTTCATATAAATCTTTTGATGAATATCTAATCTTACCACTATTGTTTAAAGTTGTATCTCCCCAATGAAAATATAAAAGATTATTTATTTGACTAGTAGAAAATTTGAATTTTCTTAAAATATTAATAAAATGATAAATAGTATCATCATAAATAATTTCTTCATTTTTAGTTAAAATAGTAACATAATATTTTTCATTATCTATATTTATTATTAAGATGTTTTTTTTACCACTTATATATTTAATAACTTTGATAAAATTATTTGGTTTAATATTTTCTTTGATATTAAATAGTACCTGTTGATAATTTAAAGGTAATTCACTAAATTTTTTATTATTTATATTTAAAATAAATTGTTTTAATAGATTAATTTTGGCCATGATAACAAACCCCTTCAATACTATTAAACAATTTTTTTTCAAAAATTCTTTAAAATATTTTATTTTTTATTTAATTTATAAGCTTTTAAAAGATTTTCCATTAAAATTACATTAGTTAAAACACCAACTCCACCTGGAACAGGACTATATGATAAAACTTTATCATAACATTCTTTAGAAGCATCGCCACACATTTTACCATCGTTATCAAAATTAATACCTATATCAACAATAATGGTATGTTCATTAACATCTTCTTTTTTTAAGAAATCTTTTTTGCCAACTGCTAAAAAGATAATATCAGCTTTTTGACATTTTTCAGATAAATTAGTTGTTTTAGAATGAGCAATAGTAACTGTGGCATTTAAATTTAAAAGCAATAAAGCTAAAGGTTTGCCAACATTAACACTACGACCAATAACTAAACAATTTTTTGAAGCAATAGAAATATTATAATATTGTAATATTTTTATAGCAGCCATTGGAGTGGCACAATGATGAAATGATTGATTAAACAATAAGCGTCCTAAATTGTTAATAGTATAACCATCAACATCTTTTTTAGGATCAATTAAAGATAAGATTTCCATTTCATCAATATGTTTAGGTAATGGTCTATCTACCATTAATCCATCAATATGATTATCATTATTTAATTTTTCAATTAAATCAACCAATTGCTTTTTAGAAATATCACTTGAATATTTAAAGACTTGAATTTCCACATTTAATTCATCAGCTATCTTTTGACGGCCTTTTAAATATGACAAAGATGCTTTATCATCAAAACATATAATGGCTAAACATAATTTTTTATCTAATTTATTAATTTCATCTTTTAATTTTTCTTTAAATTCACTAGCAGCAACTTTGCCATCTAAAATCATGATAAATATCCCCCTTTATTTATTTGAAAAATTAGTTATATCTGTATATCCTTCACCAAAGACATCTGATGTTTTAGTCATTGACATAAAAGCATTGGGATCTATTCTTTTTACAATATTTAAGATATCTAAATATTGATTTTTACTAATCATAGTTTTAATCATTTTACGAGGTTTTAAAGTGAAACCACCAATAACATCAACAATTGTTGTGCCACGACCTAAATCTAAAATTTCTTTATTTATAACTTCCCAATGTTCTGAAATAATATCACAAACATAAGCTTCATTTCCGACTCTTTGTGTTACATCAACTGCAAAAGAATAAGCAATAACAGAAATTAAACCAACAACTATTTCATAAAGTTTAAAGTTAGCTATCAAAGCAAAGATAACTAATAGTCCATCTTGTATTAAAAATATTAATGATAATTTTATTTTACTATATTTGTTAACTATCATACCTGGGACATCAAAACCACCAGTAGAACCACCAACTTTATAGGCAATTCCACAACCAACTCCCATAAGCAAACCACCAATTACAGCACAAACTACAGGATCAAATAAATTAAATTGATTATGCAAAGTAGCAAAAATTGGCAACTTAAAAATATAAATAAATATTGGCGTAACAATAGTAGAAATTAAAGTATGTATAGCAAATTTTTTTCCTAAAAATAACGCTCCAACAATAAATAAAATTATTGTTGTTATAGTAATAATATTTTCAACAACTAAAGATCCATTAGTGGCATTTTTAAAAAATAAACCTCTTAAAATTAAAGAAAAGCCACTAGTCCCCCCACTTAAAATACCATTAAATTGAATTTGTAATGTTTCATGTGTGGTAGAATCAAAGCCATAAATATAACTTCCTTGATAATTGACAAAGCAAAAAGAAATTGCAAAAGCTAATAAAATACTTCCTAAAAAAACTACCAAAGATTCTTTTAAAAATTGTAATATTTTCTTTTTATCTTTCATCTTATTTAATCCCCACTATTAATATTTTGTTTCAAATAAGCATAAATAAATTCATCTAAATTACCATTTAAAATAGAATTGACATTACTATCTTCATAATTTGTTCGATTATCTTTTACTAAAGTATATGGACATAAAACATAAGATCTTATTTGGGCTCCCCATTCAATATTTCTTTGTTCACCTTTTAAAGCGTTTATTTTAGCCATTTTTTCTTGATAAGCTAAAGTGGCTAATTTACTTTTTAAAACTTGTAAACATCGATCTTTATTTTGAAATTGTGATCTTTGATTTTGACATGAAACAACTATACCTGTTGGTATATGAGTAATTCTTACAGCAGAATCTGTTCTATTAATATGTTGACCACCAGCACCACTAGCGCGATATGTATCAATTTTTAAATCTTCATCTTTAATGACAACATTATCATCATTAATTTCAGGAATTACTTCAACTGATGCAAAAGAAGTATGACGACTTTTATTGGCATCAAATGGTGAAATTCTCACTAATCTATGAACGCCATTTTCACTTTTTAAAAAACCATAAGCATTTTCACCACTAATTAAAATGGATGCCGATTTTAAACCAGCCTCGTTGCCTTCTTGATAATCAAGAATTTCACTTTTAAAACCTTTTCTTTCAGCAAAATGTAAATACATATTAAATAACATATCTGCCCAATCTTGAGCTTCAGTGCCACCAGCACCTGGATGAAATTCCATAATGACATTATTATTATCATAAGGACCTGATAACAAAGTTTCTACTTCAAAATTGGCAAATTCATCACAAGTTTTTAAAAATTCATCTTCAAGTAAAGAAACCATTTCAAAATCTGTGGCTAAATCTTCACTACTTAAGGCCTCTAAAAGGTCATTTATTTTTTTAGACACATTGTTATATTTTTCAATTAATTTTTTATTGTAATTTATTTCATTAATAATTTTTTGAGATGATTTTTGATCTTTCCAAAAATCTTCATGATTCATTAAATCAGTTAATTCTAAAACTTTCTTTTGACGAGAAGCAATGTCAAAGTGAATCACCTAGCAATGATATTTTGTTGCTATATTCTCCCAAAGTTTGTTTCATTTCAAATAATTCCATATTAATTATTCTCCATCATTATCTTGTTTTGTTTGATTATTTGAAACTGGATTAGTATGAATTTGAACTTGTGCGGTCAAAGTGTTGAAAACAACTTGTTCAGCAATTTGTTCCATCATTTGATTAAACATTTTAAAGCCATCGTTTTTATATTGATTTAAAGGATTTACATTAGCATATTGACGGAAGAAAATACCATCTCTTAACTTTGTCATTTTATCAATATGAGCTGGCCAATTTAAATCAATAACTCTTAATAAGATTATAGCTTGAATGTGGGCATAAGCTTCATCTCCCCATTCTTTTTTTCTTTCTTCAGTTTTATTCATTAATAATTCACGTGATTTATTAACATAATCTTGAAATCTTTCAAGACCATAAAAATCTTCTTTTGAAACATTTGATTGTGGTAAATATCTTTTATTGATTTCAGCAATTAATTCATCAACATTTGGAACTAATTCTTTACCATCCATAACTGAATGAGTTCTTACTAAATTATCAGCTACTAAATCATAAAATCTTTTAGTTATTTCATAGACATCATCAGCGGCTAATATTTGATCTCTTAATTTATACATTTTTTCTCTTTGTTGTGATAAGACATTATCATATTCAAGTAAATTCTTTCTTGAATCATGGTTAACACCTTCAACTTTCTTTTGTGCTTGATTAATAGCGCCACTAATGATTTTAAAAGAAATAGCATCATCACTTTTAGTGAAATATTTTTGCCATCTTTCACCACCAAAACGTTTCATCAAATCATCTTCAAGAGAAATATAAAATCTTGAATAACCAACATCTCCTTGACGACCTGAACGACCTCTTAATTGGTTATCTATACGTCTTGATTCATGACGTTCTGAGCCTAAAACAGCTAAGCCACCAAGTTCTTTGACACCTTCACCAAGTTTAATATCAGTACCACGACCAGCCATATTAGTTGCAATAGTTATAGCACCTTTTTGACCTGCATTTTTAATAATCTCAGCTTCTCTTTCATGATTTTTAGCATTTAATATTTCAGGCTTTAAACCTTCTTTTAACATTAAATCATAAATAATTTCTGAAGTTTCTACAGCAATAGTACCAACTAAAACTGGTTGATCCTTTTCATGACGAGCTTTCACATCTTTTATCAAAGCAGCAAATTTTGCTTTTTTCGTACCAAAAATAATATCATTATCATCAATTCTTACTACAGGAACATTAGTAGGAATTTCCACAACTCTCATGTTATATGTTTCTAAAAATTCTTCTTCTTCAGTTTTAGCAGTACCAGTCATACCAGCAACTTTATTATAAAGTCTAAAGAAGTTTTGGTAAGTAATTGTAGCTAAAGTGACAGTTTCAGGATGAATAGTTACTTTTTCTTTGGCTTGTATTGCTTGATGTAAGCCATCACTATATGCTCTTCCTTTTAATAAACGACCTGTATTAGCATCAACAATAATAACTTCATCATTTTGCACAACATAATCAACATTTTTAGCCATAGCATAATTTGCTTTTAAGGCATTATTAATACAATGAACTAAAACAGCATTGTTTAAATCATATAAATTTTCAATTGAAAAATCTGTTTCTGCTTTTTTAGCACCTTTTTCAGTTAAGAAAACAGCTTTAGATTCAATATCAATATCAAAATGAATACCTTTAGTCAATGAACGAGCAAAACGATTAGCAGGAATATATAAAGCAGCATTAGCTTTATTACCACCTGAAATAATTAAAGGAGTTCTTGAATCATCAATTAAAATAGAGTCACATTCATCAATTACAACATAATTTAAGCCTTTAACTTGTACTTTATCTTGCAATGATTTAGCCATATTATCTCTAAGATAATCAAAACCTAATTCAGAATTGGTAGTATAAGTTATATCACATGAATAAACTTCTTTTTTTTGTGTAGGACTTAGTTCTCTTAAGTTACAACCAACACTTAAACCTAAAAAGCGATATATAGCTCCCATCCAATCAGCATCACGATGAGCCAAATATTCATTTACAGTAACAACATGGACACCACGACCTGTTAAGGCATTAGCATATACAGCCATTGTTGATGTTAAAGTTTTACCTTCACCTGTTTTCATTTCAGCAATATCGCCTTCTTGTAAAACTAAAGCACCCATAACTTGTACAATGAAAGGAAATTGATTTAAAACACGTTTAGCAGCTTCTCGACAAACTGCAAAAACTTCATTTAATAATTCATCAAGTTTAGCATTTTGGGCTTCATATGTTTCTTCTTTAGCAATTTCAGCTTGAAACATTTTAGTTTTTTCTCGTAATTGATCATCACTTAAAGCAGCCATTTGATCTTTTAATGCATCAATTTGCATTGCTCTAGCTCTTAATTTTTTTAATTGTTTTTTATTTGAGTTAAATAATCTTTTTAAAAGTCCCATAACAAACCTCCATTTTCCTTGAAAAAGGAACTATCTATTTTATTATACCAAAAAAAACTTTTTTTTCTATGAAAAAAACATATATTTATCAAAAAAAGCAAAAATGGTCTTTTTTATTACCTTATTTATTAATAAATAAATTTAAAATAAATTGAATAAATATTTGTGTTAGTGTAAAATATTAACGAGAAAAAAATTTATTGGAGGAAAAAAATATGGCACTTACTAGTATGAAAGAAATGCTTTTAAAAGCAAAAAAAGGTAAATATGCTGTTGGCCAGTTCAATATCAACAATCTTGAATGGACATATACAATTTTATGCAAATGTCAAGAAATTAAGGCCCCAGTTATTTTAGGAGTTTCTGAAGGAGCAATTAAATATATGGGTGGCTTTGACGTTGTTGTTTCAATGGTTAAAGCTGTTATGAAAGATAAAAATATTACAATTCCTGTTGCATTACATCTTGACCATGGTTCAAGTGTTGAAGTATGTAAGAAAGCATTAGATGCTGGTTTTACATCAGTTATGATTGATGCTTCTCATTATCCATTTGAAGAAAATCTTCGTAGAACAAAAGAAGTTGTAGACTATGCTAAAAAGTTTAATGCATCAGTTGAAGCTGAACTTGGTAAAGTCGGTGGCCAAGAAGATGATGTTGTTGCTGAAGAAATGTATGCTGATTTTGATGAATGTGTAAAAATGGTTGAAGAAACAAAAATTGATGCTTTAGCACCAGCTCTTGGTTCTGTTCATGGCCCATATCATGGTGAACCAAAACTTGGCTTTAAAGAAATGAAAGCAATTGGAGATGCTTTAGTAGAAACTCCTCTTGTATTACATGGTGGTTCTGGTATCCCTGATGAACAAATTAAAAAAGCAATTGCATGTGGTACATGTAAAATTAATGTTAACACTGAATTCCAACAAGCTTGGACTGCTCTTGTAAGAAAAACATTAGAAGAAAACAAAGAAGTTTATGATCCTCGTAAAATTATTGGTCCAGGTCTTAAAGGAATTGAAGAAGTTGTCGTTGAAAAATGCACTGTATTTGGTAGCATTGGTAAGGCATAATTTTGCAATTAGATAAACAATTAGAAATAGCCATTGAGGCTATTTCTTTAGCTTCTAAAGCCATTTTAGAAATATATAATACAAATTTTCAAGTTAACATTAAAAAAGATCATAGTGAAGTTACTAATGCTGATTTAAAATCAGAACAAATCATTAAAGAACTTTTAACAAAACATTTCCCAACTTATGCCATTTTATCTGAAGAAAGTACAGATGATTTAAAACGTTTAGATAATGATTATTGTTGGATAGTTGATCCACTTGATGGAACTAAAGATTTTGTTAATAAAACCAATAATTTTTCGATAAATATAGCTCTTTCTTACAAACATGAAATAGTTTTAGGAGTTATTAGTGTCCCATATCAACATATAATATATTATGCTACTAAAAATAATGGAGCATATAAAATATTTAATAATCAAACTACTAAAATACATGTTTCTAATAAAAAAGATCATTTAAATATGGTGACTTCACAATTTTTCTTTAAAGAAAATGATTTATATAATAATAACAAATTAATTGCTTCAATTAAAGCCATTGGTTCATCATATAAAGCTGGTTTAATTGCCGAAGGGAAAGCTGATTTATGTATTAAAAATGATTCTCATACTAAAGAGTGGGATACTGCACCAAGTGAAATAATCATTAAAGAAGCTGGTGGTTGTATGAGTGATATATATGGAAAAACAATCTCATATAATAAAAAAGATGTTTTTAATCATTTTGGTTTTATTATCACTAATAATTTAGAGAATTTAGAAAGATTTAAAAAAGATGAATAAAATTAATAAAAGATTTTTTATTTTTACTTTTAGTTTTTTTATAATCATTATTTTGTTATATTTTATTATAAATGCTTTTTCAATAAGCAATTTAAAATTTAAAAGATTTTTTATTCTTGATGAAGAAACTAACGAAAATAATATCGAAATCTATTATACTTTAAATGAAAATGATGATGTCATTTTAGCTACTAAACATCAAAATTCTATTGAAATAAATTTATTAAATAAAGATGATGAAAAGCCAAAACCTGCTATGACAATTTTTATTGATAAAGATTTTTTATCTTTAGATGATTTTAAAAAGATAGGTACTTATTATTATTTATATAGTAATAATGGTCAACAAATTTATCAAATATCATTAGATGATAAAAATTATCATTCATATTCAAAAATGATTGATTATCAATTTGTCATAAATCAATTTGATGATCAAATATATTTATTTAATAATGAATCACTATTACTAAATGAAATAAATAATTTAAAATCATATCAATTAAAAAATATTGATGAAAACATCAATAATATTAATTTTATCGATAAAAATAAATTAATAGTCACTACATATCAAAATAATTTATATTATTATGATTTAGATAACAATAATGTTTTTCTAATTAATAACTTACCTTATCTAAATTATGTTATTGATAATAATAGTCTTTATTACACTTATTATATTGATAATAAATTAGGTATTTGCCAATTTGAAAATGGCCAATTAATTAAAGATTTTCAAATAAAAAGATTTGAAGCTATTTCTATAAAATATTATCAAAATTATTTATATTTAATAGCTCCAAAACAAATATTAAAAGTCTCTATTGAAAGAGAAAAGAAAAATGAAACATATGAAATTAATGAATATCAAAATATGACTTTTGATTTAAAAAACATTTTGATTGCTAATGAAAAATTAATGTTTCTACCAATGATAGAATATACTAATAATATTTATTATTATCATCTAATGAAATACAAAATATAATAAAACCGTCGACTATGAACTGACGGTTTTTATTATTATTTTAAATGTTCTAACATTATATTAGCACTAGCTTCATTTGTAGCTAAAGGAATACACATAACATCACTAAGCCTTAATAGAGCACTCACATCTGGTTCATGAGGTTGAGCTGTCAATGGATCTCTTAAAAAAATAATCATATCTAATTTACCATCAGCCACCATTGATCCTATTTGTTGGTCGCCACCTAAAGGGCCAGATTTCATTCTAATAATATTTAATTTAGTAGCACCCATAATCATAAGGCCTGTTGTACCAGTAGCATATAAAGTATGTTTAGCTAACACATCTTCATATTTTTGGCATAGTTCAATCATTTGTTGTTTCTTTTTATCATGAGCAATTAAAGCAATATTCATAATTATTGACCTCAATTCATCTTATTAATAATTTCTCTTGCTACTTTTATACCATTAGCGCCTGCTTGAGCTAAACCTCTAGTAATACCAGCGCCATCACCACCAACATATAAATTGGCAATTTTTGTTTCAAATTTATTATCACATTCTATTCTATCGCTATAAAATTTTGCTTCAACTCCATAAAATAAAGTATGATTATTAGCAATACCTGGAGTGATTACATTTAAAGCTTCAACCATTTCAATTAATGATTGCATTGTTTTATATGGTAATATCAAACCTAAATCACCAGGAACTGCTTCTTTTAATGTTGGTCTTACAAAGCCTTCATCAATACGTTTTTTAGTTGAACGACGACCAGCTTTGATATCTCCATATTTTTGAACGATAACTGAACCACCACTAAGTTTATTAGCCAATGAACTTATTTCTTCAGCATATTCATTTGGATCTTTAAATGGTTCTGAAAATTCATGAGAAACAAGTAAAGCAAAATTTGTATTATTACTACCAAGTTCGATAGAATGATAAGAATGACCATTACAAACCATAATACCATTATGATTTTCAATAACAACATGACCACTTGGATTACTACAAAATGTTCTTACTTGTGTTCCAACTGATGTATTAAAGATAAATTTACCTTCATATAAATATTTATTGATATCTTCCATAATAATGTTGTTAGTTTCAACTCTAACACCAATATCAACACGATTATTTACAACATTAACACCATGTTTACTAACCATAGCTGATAACCATTGTGCGCCAGGACGACCAACACCTAAAACAACATAATCAGCTTCAACAATACTATTATCATTTAATATAACACCTTTAACTGTATTATCTTTTACTATAATATCTTGAACTTCACATTTAAATTTATAATCAATATGACCTTTCATAGATTCAAAAATATTTTTTAAAACTGTCAAATTGATTTCAGTACCTAAATGTCTAACTTCAGAACGAAGTAATTTTAAGCCAACAGAAATGGCTTTCTTTTCAATTTCAAAAACTTCTTTAGTATTAGGATTTGTCAATTCTTTTGGAGCACCATATTGTAATTGAATGGCATCAACATAACGAATTAAACTAATAACTTCATCTGTAGATAAATAATCAGTCATCCAACCACCAAAATCACTAGTTATATTAAATTTGCCATCACTAAAAGCACCACAACCACCAAAACCTGAAGTCATTGAACATGCTGGTTTACAACCAGTTTTACCATAGATATCTTTAGGGCATTGCTTGATTTTCTTTTCTAAAATTGGACAATTTCGATGATAAATATCATTGCCTTTATCTATTAAAAGTACTTTAGCATTAGGCTTTTTTACCATAAATTCATAAGCCGTATAGATCCCCATTGGACCTGCTCCAACAATAATTACATCATATTTCATTTTAAAATATTTCCTTTCTAACTATGGTTTGTTTTTTATCAGCTCCAACTGAGAAAACACTAATTGGAACTTGTAATTCATGTTCAATAAAATTCAAATATTTTTGAGCATTTAATGGTAATTGTTCAAAAGATGTTACATCACTTATATCTTCTTTAAAACCATCTAAAATAACATAATTTGGTTTACATTCTTTTAAGATTTCATTGCTTGCTGGTAAAGTATGTAATGTTTGTCCATGATAATCATATGAAACACAAACTTTGATTTTATCAATTCCTGATAAAACATCAAGCAAAGTTAAACAAATTGAAGAAATACCATTAATCAAGATTGAATATCTTAAAGCCACTAAATCTAAATAACCAACTCTTCTAGGTCGATGAGTGATTGTTCCATATTCATGACCTTTTTCACGAATAGTAGTGGCTAGTTCATCAAATATTTCTGTAGGAAAAGCACCTTCACCAACTCGCGTTGTATATGCTTTGACAATTCCTAAAACTTCATCTAAACCAAATAAGCCAATACCACTACCACTAATAACACCACCACTTGTTACATTACTACTAGTAACATATGGATAACTACCAAAATCAATATCAAGTAAAGCACCTTGTGCTCCTTCAAAAAGAATTTTGGCATTTTCTTTTCTAAGACTTGCTAGTAATGATATGGTATCACAAACAAAAGGCTTAATGATTTTAGCAGCAGCTAAATATTCTTTAACACTACTTTCATAATCAATTGGAGTTCCACCTAAAGAAATAATTTCTTTATTTTTTATTTCAAGTAGATTTTTATATAATTTAGGAAAATTGTCACTTACAAAATCACACATTCTTAACCCAATACGGGAAACTTTATCACTATAACATGGTCCAATGCCTTTTTTAGTAGTTCCTATTTTATTTTCTTTTAAATTTTCTTCATTTAAAGAATCAAGTTCTAAATGATGTTTAAATATAACATGACTTCTATCTGAAATATATAAATTATTACAAGGAAATCCTTGAGATATTAAATTATTTCTTTCATTAACAAAAGCTAATGGATTAATAACCATACCATTTCCTAAAATACATTTAATATTATTATCAAAGATACCTGAAGGTAATAAACTCAAAGCATATTTATGACCATTAAAAACTATTGTATGACCTGCATTATTACCACCTTGGTATCTAACAACAACATCTGCTTTATTTGAAAAATAATTAGTTATTTTTCCTTTACCTTCGTCTCCCCATTGAGCACCTAATACTAATAAAGATTTTCCCATGTTTTACCATCCCATTCTTTGATATATTTTAGCAACATTCTTTAAATAGTAATCAATATTAAAACATTCATTAAGAGTTTTTTTATCTATTACTTTAGTAATGTTTTCATTATTAAGTAATAAAGATTTAAAAGATATTTTCTTTTCTAAAGATTCAAAAGCAATTGGTTGAATAAGATCATAAGATGTTTCTCTTGACATACCATGATCTATTAAAACTTGTAAAACATTACCTGAAAATATCACACCATAAGTTAGATTGATATTTTCAAGCATTTTATCTTCATTAACAACTAAAGTTGTTATTATTTTATTTAATCTATTTAACATATAATGAAGTAAAGAAATAGCATCAGGTAACATAATTCTTTCAGCTGATGAATGAGAAATATCTCTTTCATGCCATAAAATGTTATTATCTAAAGCTACTTGTAGATAACTTTTCATGATTCTAGCACAACCACATATATTTTCACATCCTATAGGATTTTTCTTATGTGGCATAGCGCTTGATCCTTTTTGACCACTAGCAAAATATTCACTTACTTCATTTATTTCACTTCGTGATAAATGTCTAATTTCAGTAGCTATTTTTTCAAGTAATGAAGCTATAGAAACTAAAGAATAAATATAACCAGCATGACGATCACGAGATAATACTTGTGTTGAAATTAACGCATAATCTAAATTAAATTTCTTAGCAACATATTCTTCAACTTCCATAGGAATATTAGCATAGTTTCCAACAGCTCCTGAAAGTTTAATCACTTCAACATTTTTTCTTTCATCAAGAAATCTATGATAACATCTATTTAATTCATCATAATATAAAAGCCATTTTAAACCAAAAGAAGTTACTTCAGCGTGCATGCCATGAGTTCTTCCTATTATTGGTGTTTCTTGATATTTCAAAGCTTTATCTTTTAAAACATTTAATAATTTAGTGATATCTTGATTTAGATAACTATTAGCTTCATGTAATACTAAAGATTGAGCTGAATCAACAACATCAGTACTAGTTAAAGAATAATGAAACCATTTCTTTTCAGGACCTAATTGTTCAGAAATAGATCTTGTAAAAGCTATAACATCATGTTTAGTTATTTCTTCTAATTCATTAATTCTATCTAAATTGATATAAGCTTTTTTATCAATTGCTTCAAAATCACTTTCTGGAATTTTATTTAAAGAAACATAAGCTTCAATAACAGCTTTTTCAATATTAAGAAAGTTTTGATATTTATTTTCTAAAGAAAAAATTTCTTTCATTTCTTTAGTTAAGTAACGATCTATCATAAATTAGTCACTTCCTATTTGATATATTTAGGATTGATAACTCCAACACATGGTAAATTACGATATGATTCATTATAATCAAGACCATATCCAATAACAAATTTATCATCTATTTCAAAACCAACATATTTTGGTTCAATATTTGTTTGACGTCTTTTCTTTTTATCAAGTAATGTACAAACATTAACTGAACTACATTTATTTGTATTAAAATAAGCAAATAACTCTTTACAAGTTAAACCTGTATCAACAATATCTTCCACAATTAAAATATCACGATTTGCTATTTCAAAATTCATAAATTTAGAAATCTTGACATTACCAATAGTCATAGTAGTATTGCCAATATAACTTGAGGCTTTAATAAATTCAATACGACAATCAATTGTGACATATTTCATAAGTTCTGTAAAAAAGAACACAGCACCTTTTAAAGTACAAACTAAAGTCAAAGCTTTATTTTCATAATCTTTGTTAATTTGCTTAGCGATTTCTTGTGCACGAGCAATAATTTGTTTTTCATCATAAAGAATTTCCGACATTATATCTTTTGGATAATCCATAGTTGCCTCCCGTAACAAAAACACGTTAATATCATAACATAATCAACGTGTTTTTTAAAGTTTTTATTTTAAAAGATTTCTAAGGCTTGCTCATAAAGAAACTATGCTTTACCAGGTACTGGTTTACCATTTGAATCATAATGCCATTGGCCATTCCAATATACTAGCCTATTACTTGAATTCCAATTACTATACCAACCACTTGGTTTACTACTTGCTTCGCAATAAATTACTAATGAATAACATCCTGAGAATGCATGATTTCCTATATTTGTAACACTATTTGGGATTTCTATACTTTCCAATGAACTACATTTTGAGAATGCAGCATATCCTATACTTGTTACACTATTTGGTATTACTATACTTTCTAATGAACTACATTCATAGAATGCATATTCACCTATACTATTACCACCAGTGATTATTACCTCTTTCAATGTTGTTGGTACATAATTTGAGTTATCAAAATAACTACTTGCTCCAAAATAATATCCTAAATATGCAATATTTGTATCAGATAAAATTAAATTTTCTAATGAACTACATCCTAAGAATGCATCTTTTCCTATACTTGTAACACTACTTGGTATTTCTATTCTTTCTAATGAACTACATCCTGAGAATGCATATTTTCCTATACTTGTAACACTATAAATTGTTCCATTTATTTGTATTGTATTTGGTATTTCTATTGTTGTTTCATTTCCTACATATCTTGTTAATATTGCATTACCATCTTGTATTACATATTG
>CANQTM010000019.1 GCA_947626825.1 uncultured Bacilli bacterium
TCTATTTTCCCACCACCAGTGGGAGAAAATTTTGCACCATTTGAGTTTTCGGACAGTCTCCCCTTGATGTTAAAACTTCATTTTGTTTTCTCATTTGAAAAACGACTTTTTCCTTAAGTGCAGGCTTGTCCTCTAAATAATCTATCAATGCCTGCACTGTAGGATTCCACATACCTTCATTATTATAATTATCAATATACAGCCTATCCAAATACGGAATGATAGCATCAAATTTTTCTATTGTCACCAAACTGCCATTTGTCCATAAATCCCAAAACGCATTAGGGACGTGGGTTTTGCCATACCTTTGAAATTCAATTATACGCTCATCCAAAAATGGTTCGTTATTATCAAACAATGCTACGGAACCACTATAGTTAAGTTTTTCCAATTCGTCTATAATTTTTTTAAAAAGTTCTTCCGTCATCTTAGCATATGGTCTTTGCGGCTCATTCGCATTTACAGGGCAGAATGTGCAAACGCCATTGCACCTGTTAATTGTTTCTATGTCTATTCTCATAGGAAGCGGCATTCGGTCTATTCTATATTTCCCTACAGCCTCATTATTTAGTTCTATTATTGGATTAATCCCCTCTGATTTCTTTTTTCCATGTAAAATACTTTTCACTATACTTTTCATCAAAAATTACCCTCCATTAAACCAACCCACAAAATCAAACTGGTTATAAACCCTTTTTATCGGTCTCTTAGGATTTTGCCATTCAGATAGTATACCAACTTTGGATTCATTTTCATATCCCTTTATATAATATGCGCTTTTGATTTCCGGATATGGCACATGAGTAAACACAACTTTATTCTCATACGGAAGTCTGTCAAATGCTACTAGGTCATCCTTAGTACACCCTGACCTGTCTGTAAACAGCACGTAAATATTACCCCAGTTAATCCTCTTTTTTCTCCGTTCCCAAGATTCACGAGCTTCCGTCTCGGTAGAATAATGCATAAAATATATCTTAACATCTTTCAAATATGCAGTGGGATAATCTACATTTCCATATATTGGATCAACTTCCTTCACAAACCGTAAGTCTTCATTCATATATCCCCTTAAATCATTTAAAAGACAGATATAATCAGATGCCTTTATAAACAGATTAATAAACGGAGAACGGAATTCAAGTCCCAAATCATTATATACCCCCCCCCCTATGCAGTTTGATGAAATAATTGTCATATCGTGATTCTTTAAACGCTTCCGCAAGCAACATAAGTACATTTTACGTTTTACATTCAGGCGAAAATTCCTGTCAGTTATCCAATGCAAAACAGCATCTATAAATCTTTCCATAATTCCTGTCACCTTCTTGTACATACTCTTTTGGCAATACTTACTATATCCGACATCCACTTATTTCTTATATGTTTTTTATATTTATTGTACGACCAAGGTCCCTCTCCATATATTCTGTTGTCGATCTGATATTTATGGATTTTGTCAATTGTTTGAAATCTGTATTCCAGTGGGATATCTATTTTTCTTCTTAAATACTTTTTCAGCAAAGCCACATCCTTAACGTCTTTTTCTTCCCCCCGAACAGTCTTCATCTCTATCAATCGTTGAGGAATAATAAATTTCATGCTTTCAAAATAAAAATAGTTTTCAGGATTGTAAATCATATCCTGAATAGGAATCGTATAGTATGGCAACTGACTCAAATGATTATCCATATCTTCTATTTCTTCTTCATTTTTAAATATATAATCTGTCAGATAATCAAGATCTGCCGCCTGTCTAAGTCCACAGACCTCTAATACAGCGCTGGAATCAATTATAAATCTGTCCTTAGAGTATCCGTTCTTGGCTATAAGCTTTTTTAATTCCGAAATTTTTTTATATACTTTGCTATATTGATATGGATTAGCCCTGTTCATAAAGTCCACCGAATTACGGTTGTACAATAACTCCGCCATATCTCTTGTTTCTGTCTGATTATCCGAAATATGAATAGAATGATTCTCAATTTGAAATAAGTTTCTTATTTTTGTCTTTACTTCAATTACACTATCTAAACTATCAGCCTCAAACAAATAAGTCCTTACGGGCTTTCCCTTTTTGTAGCAGGCATCGACTTTCCCTATTACACCAGAAAATTGATTTTCTATACTACCTGTCCACTCCTGGTGCCCATATATCTGTGCCATAAAAGTCTTCATACCTTGATACGTCAAATATACATCTTGCGAATAAATTATGTTTCCAATACTCTTCAATAAACTCTCGACGTCTCCATATTTCGACAAGTCTGCTATCGGCCATACGCATGCCATGTAGCAATTATTTTTAAGCCAAGTGTATTGAATAGCCATATATCCCATACTGACATCACTCATCATATATTTGCGAAAGAACTCATAATTATAGTTGTTCCTCCGCTGCAATTCAGGAAATTTAATAACAGAAACTTCTTTGTCAAAATATGCCGCAACCGTAATTCTATGCGATCCGTCTACTGCATCATTATTTTTATCCAAGGGAATCAATGACCTTGAATTGTCAAAACCGTTAGTTTTTATATCTGTTATAAGTGTATCTAACTCGTCAACATACTTATCAAAAGAGTCTTTTTCATCTGTTCCAGGTTCCAAAAAAAGTCCGCATGAAAAAGCATTTATATTATCATAATATACTTTCCTGCCAAAACTACCGATAAGTTTTTTCTCCTTAGCATCAATATACAGCCACTTCGCCATTAAGTCAAACCGATTATATTTAATGAGTTCTCTTGCAGAAACACTAGTTATCTCATACTCATTCGTAGTGTCTATATTATTTTCATTAATAAAATATTCTGTTAAAAGATTAAATGGATAGTTCATTTTTAGCCTGATTCCTACTCTTTTTAATTATGTTCTTAATACATCTTATTTTTTGTTTTTTACTTTCATTTTGCCCATAATATGCTCTTACAGTATTTCCACAAGGTCTTCTTGATGCCATACCTAACGGCTGCTCAAATATATTAAGTAAAAACTTTTCTAAATCGAGCTTTAAGTCTGTTATATAATTTGGTCTCACCAAAGCGGGTTGTGCCAGCATACTTTGGTACAATGTTTCATCATTATCTATTTCTTTAATCTTCTCAATGGCATTAGGAATGTCTTTTCTTCCACTTATAACTACCATAGCATTTTTATTAAAAGTCTCACACACATCAGGGGCTCCCCAATATATAGGTACAGTTCCTGCCGCAAAGCCTTGTATCAATTTTTCTGTTATATATCCTCTATTAGAACTATTTTCAAAGCAAATTGAAAACTTAAATTTTTTCTGAAACTCATATTTGTCCGGCACGCCGTCAGGCAAATTTATATTATTCTGATACCGTCCTCCTGAAGCTACTTTCTTATATTCTGATAATCTTTCGAAAAATTCAGCCCTGATAGGATCTGCATTTCCATTGCTCACAACATAACTGCAAAAACCTGTCTTGTTTTTTTTACTAATTGACTCCTTTGTATGTTTTATAAGCATTTCTTTTATGTCATCTGCATACTTCGGATTTATGACATAATTCGGCATATATGCATATCTGTCTCCATACGACATTCGTTCAAAACCAATAGCATAATCATATAAGTTAAAGTCAGGGCAGAAGTTCTCTCCCGAATAGAAAATTCGTACACAATTATAATTCAATGCCTCTTTTGCATAAACAGAGCCTATAACATAATCTGGTTCCTTATCCGATAATCTTATATCGTAATGCTTTCGCAATATTTTATTTATTAAATAATTTTCACAATCAAATCCCTGCCACCAATCAAGGTACATAATCTTAATTTCTTTCATTACTATTATCCCAGTTCTCCATTGCATAATCTGCAAAAATAAGTATTATAACTTGACAATCCATTCATTTCATAAGTACACTTAAAAACAGGACTGATTTTTTTCATCTCTTCCCATTGAAGCCAATCATATTCATTATCATAATTTTTTACAAGCATGTACGCCTGATCTGTAATTCTCGTTGGCATCATTTCACAAATGCGCTTATATTGTTCATTATTATCAATTATCTTCCTAAAAAATATATGAAAAATGTTATTGTCCATAGCAGCATCTTCATATTTCCAGTAAGTCAACAAATAACTCAGCTCAGCTATTATTAACTCATGGCCTGCAGCAGCCGCTATCCACCAATTGCTATAATGCCTGCATTCCTTTAATTGTGAACTCTGCTTAAAAACAAAAAATTTTTTCATCATATAGTTTGGTACGGTATCAGCAATATATACTGTAGCATCAGCCCATAGCCCTCCGTACATCGCTAATGCCGATAATTTTACAATATCTGCAAAATGTGCTTCCCCTATTTTTCCATCTGCATACTTTTCCCACACATAATCAGGAAGCCATATATAATCATGTATATTACTTTCTGTTAGAACAATCACTTTTCTCCCAAGTTTTTGCAACGACTGTATGCATGCTCGAACTACTGCGGGCGTACTATCATATCCCTGCCACCACATTGTAAATACAGAATCATCACAATCATTATTTAATTTTAATATCATCTTTGATTTTAAATGGACTTTCATACTTTCTATACTTTTCTCATATTTTTCCATATAGAAATAAATTCTTTTTTGTGATAATTCATCATAAACATCCTCACCATATATTGTTTTTATCAACTGTGATAACTTATAAATATCTTTGAACTTTCGGCTTTCTTTGTCAAAAGAACGTTGTATTTTTTTATACCGCCATGCTTGCAGATATACTCGTATTCCTAATCTTGACAGGGCGCGATGCATTACCCCCCCCCCTGTATATTTTTCTACATAATATACTTACTTTATTATGTGCAACCCAATCTGCATTTAACTTTTTATATCCGCCATTCACATAATGCCATTGAAATGGTACAGAAGCGTCTGACGGTTGAACATATTGGTATCCAAATTTATTCATATAGTCATCCAACTTTTTCAAATGCTCTTGATAATTTTTTGAATTAATGCCCAGCCCCTCGGACATCTTATTTAATTTATTGATGTACATTGGATTTATACAACTTTTTTGAAGGATTGCATGATAAATGAGCGAATAATAGTAATCTTCATCCGACATAATATACCAGTTTCCATTATTCGCCATTATTCTTCTTTCCAGAATATCTTTCTCCCATAATTCATCATAATAATTGTCTCCCTGATGCCTTAAATCAATCGGTATCATCTTCCCACCTATAAAAGTAGCTAAATGTATATTATCTTCAGGTATCATTTTACAAATAGTATTTGAAACTGACATAAACTGTCCAGCATCTTCGCATAAAATATCTATATCCTCATGCCCATCACAAAAAAAATTATCGTTGTTCATCTTCTCGAAATTGCGCATTACAACGTATCGAACATTTCCTTTATTCAAAGCATCAAATAAGTCATATACACTATCCCAATTATATATTTGCATTGTTAAATCCCCTCAATTCCTTAATTTTGTGGTTATTAAATCATTCAACGTATAGGACTAATCTAAATTTCTCTTGCCTATCCTTAATCTATATCATGTTTTTTATATTAAAATTACCAATATCACCTTTCAGGTTCAAACTTATTTTACTAGTAAGACACCTAAAATAATCTATTTAACTTTTTATTTTTTTAGTATCTTACCAATAAAAGTACAGCCCATAAGTGTCAACAATATCTTACAAAAAACATATAAATTATAATTATAGTTTGATATTGTTAATTTACTATTTATTATTTCTATGTATTGATATATAACAGCATGTATACATAATATGTACAATGACTTGCTACCAAAAACAACAAATATATTTGCTACTGAATATTTTTCAATCAAATGGCAAAACAGAAACAAACCCAAACTCCCCAATGCACAAAAAGCAACGAAAAAACAAACTCCCGACGAAATAGATGTAGTATATGTACCAACACTCATATTCCAAAAAATTTGTATATTACTAATAATATAATTATAAAATGTAGCTATAATCAACAAGGATATCAAAATGCAACCGCTTTTCATATGCCCCCCCCCCGTATACCATCGGTTACATCTGACTCGCATACACTCATATTGTGTTCCACACCAAATAAAAATAGCCGCCACAAAAGCAGTATCTATACTCCAAGGCAACATTATTGTTAGTTGTGACAAAAAACTACTTATTCCAGCATATAATCCAATAATTATAATACAAAAAAACTTAGATTTTTTCCATATTATATGTATTGGAATAAACAGTATCCACGCGATCGCAAGGCAAGGCAAAAACCACATAGGTCCATTTCCATATTCCATAAAAATTACATTTTCTTCTAATCCTAATGGCGAAAACAAAGCCTTCCTTGCATAAAATACACCAATAATGTTCCTAATTAAAAATGTACTATTATTATTTTTAATAAAAAATAACGGAATGTACAAAATGCCTACTACTAATGAATAAACGAAATAAAGCCGTACAATTTTCTTGGCTGATTTAATACAAATGTCTACTCCATTCCTACCCAAAAATTGAAAAATACAGCCACTTGTAGCAAAAAACATTGGCATATAATAAATACATATCCAATCAGTCCAAATGCCTGCATGAGAACATAACACTGCAATAATGCCAATTCCTCTGGCAATATCTACATACCTCAATCTTTCTTTTCCCATATTTCACCAATCCATAACCTTGCTTTCAGTTTATATCTATGCATGACCAAAAAACTCCGTATCTCACGTTCTTTTTCAATTCCCTTGTTATTCTCTATAACAATATAATCTATGACCACCTCATTAAAATCAATTCCATTAAGTACATCTAACTCAGCACCTTCAACATCAACTGACATAAAATCTACATGATTGATGTTATATTTTTTAAATACACTTTTTAAAGTTAACACTTTAACTTTATATCTTTTCGATACTTTACCATTATAATCTACTGTTTTAACAATTCCAGACATGTAATCATCTTCGCATTCACAAAATTCGCTTTCACCATTTCTACTACCCACCGCGACTGGAAGACATTTTATTGCCCTATATTCTTTCCACTTCGAATACATTTTAGGCATTGGCTCAAAAGCCAGTCCACTCCAATTTCTATTCAATTTGAAAAAATAAGTATTATTAATATGAATCGGATTGTTCCCTCCTACATCAAGAAACACACCATTTTTCTTCCCAGCAAATATATAATGATCTAAATAGTAATCCTGATAAAATTGTGAATAGTATTGTATTCCATCAAAAATCTTATTACTTTTTACATATGGATTCAAAATAACTAGTCCAGGAACATCCGCATCAGAAACACACATCATATCATACTTCCTAAGTGTTTCATCTAATACACGCTTTTCTTCACGTTCCAATAATTTTTTATTTACAATATTCTTTATACACTGTGGCGTTATTTTTTGCAATTACAAATAAGTATTTATTGATTTGACGTAATTACCTCCCTAACTATTACATCATTTAATCTGAAATTACCCCAAAATTTTTTTTCAAAATTCAGTCTATTTGCGTTTCCATTTGACTCAACTTCAAATAAAATTTTTGTCGTTGGTTCATCATAGGTTTCATGCCCAGCTAATTCACCCATTGAAAACACCGCAAATTTAAAACAGTACTGTCCTGGCACAAGTGATTCTAATCCAATACTAAATTCTACTATCTTCTTCTCGTCTTTTTTGATATCACAAATTTCATCTGTTTCAATTAATGCAACTGGCGAATTATCCAATGAATGTACTGGACAATAAAACCGTAATCCTTCTATAGCCTCATTCCCTTTTAAAATCACTCTTATTTGCATTCTGCTATGTTCTATATAAATTGGCAACTCTGTACCAATAAATTCTAAGCTTTCAATAAAAATTTTACTTCCATAATGTTTTACCATTCTATCTGCATATTGAAAATCATAGTAACGCACTAATTCCCCTCTTGAGCTTCCCATATATATTGTAATTGCTTTATCAACGTTCCCATCGTAAACTAACTTTCCCCGATCAAGTACAATACAACGAGTACACAATTGCCTTATCGTATTCATATTGTGACTTACATAAAAAACCGTTTTTTTATTATTTATAGCAGCATTACTCATAGAACCCAAACATTTTCTTTGAAACTTTAAATCTCCAACAGCCAACACTTCATCCATAATCATAATCTCAGATTCAAGATGCGCCGCAACAGAAAACGCTAATTTCACATACATTCCTGAAGAATATCTCTTTACAGGTGTATCTATAAACTGTCTGCATTCAGAAAAATCTATTATTGCCTCTAGTTTTTCATCTACTTCCGCTTTAGTCATACCTAAAATAGCGCCATTCATATATATATTTTCACGTCCGGTAAGCTCTGGATGAAAGCCAGTCCCCACCTCCAACATACTGGCTATCCGCCCATTTATACCTATTTTTCCCTCCGTAGGTGCTGTCACTCGTGATAATAATTTCAACAGTGTAGACTTTCCTGCCCCATTGGCACCGATAATCCCTACCGCCTCACCCCTCTTCACCTCAAAGCTTACCCCGTTTAAAGCATAAAATGTTTCACCTATTTTAGTCTGATCTGTACCTATTAGCGTATTAGGATCCTCTTTACCACGTTTTCTAGCCCACCAGCTTTTTAAATCACCTGCCAATGTTCCTCCGCCTATAGCTCCTAACTTATATTGTTTTTTTACGTTTTCCACCTTTATAGCTATGTCTGACATATAATACCCACTCCTATACAGTATCCATAAAAGTTCTTTCTACTTTATTAAATAGCAATACCCCTGCCATAAATACAATTACTGTTACTGCAATACTTAATAACCAATACATTCCTTCAAAATCGCCTGTGCCAATAAGAGCATACTTATAATTTTGTATTATCGAAGACATAGGATTAAGAAGAATTACTGTTTTTAATACTCCTTTTACCTCAGATATAGGATAAACAATGGGCGTAAGATACATCCACAAATTAAGCCCAAATCCAACCAATATAGTCAAGTCCCTATATTTTGTAGTAAGCGACGATACAATTATGCCTACTCCCAGACCAAATATAGCTGTTTGAAGCATTAACAGCGGTATTAAGATAACCGACATTCCTACATGAATCGAATACCCCTTCAATTCATATATAACTATAGCAATAATTGACATTATAAATACTATAGACATGTTGACAGCCGCATATATGACTGATGAGATCGGCATTGTAAGCCTTGGAAAATATACTTTTCCCATGATTCCCGCATTACTTACAAATGTTGACGATGTCACATTCACACATGTTGAAAAATAATTCCATAATGTATAGCCACACAAATAAAACAGAAAATACGGTACTCCGTCTGACTGAATGCCCGCTATATTACCAAAAATAATAGTTGATATAAATGATGATATCAACGGATTAATTATGAACCACAACGGTCCCAATATCGTCTGTTTGTATTGCGCTGTAAATTCACGCTTTACAAACAAGAATATCAAATCCTTATATCGAAACACTTCCTTAAAGTTCAAATCATACCATTTTCTATATGGAGTAATAACAATATCCCACTCCTCTTTTTCATCCCACATTTTCTTTGTATCTCCTATATTATTAATTGTTTTTTTCCTTTTTAGGCCAAAGAATCCGTTTTACTGCACGTGGAAATCTTAATAACTTTGTGCCTACCCTGCGATCAAATGAAGTATCTAAAACATAGTTCACCCGGAAATTTACGCCTGCATATAATGTATCAAATAGTGAATTTATCAACGAATAATTCTGCCCGCAATCCATACTCTTACTCCTATCCTTATCCGATATCTCCATGCTTTTAAAAATTTTTGTCCAATTTTCCCTGTAATTGTACCTACTAACATTATTAAAGCTTTCTTTCGCTTCCTGCTCCATCTGATATCTTATGTCATGATCCAACAACACTTCGCATAAATTCTCTGACATTTTATTTATATCACCTATCTGAGCTGTCTTGATTCCCATTCCATCGTTGACTAAGGATAAATAGGGTAATGAATACATTACACATGGTTTTCCATATGCCTTACTCTCCAATAGAACATATGAATATCCTTCTTTTTCAGAAGTCATCATTACCACTGCGCTATTCTGATAATATTTTCCTACATTTTTATGATATCCATGAAAATGTACCAAGTCACTTACTCCCAGTTCCCCACAAAGCAGCCTCGCATTCTTTATATCAATATCATTACCTGTTCCAACAATATCAAGTTCTACATCTGCGACTTTTTTTTTGACTTCCGCAATTACACGCAAGGCGTCATCCAACCTTTTCCCCTGTGCAATGCGTCCAATCCACAACACGTGATGATTGTTAATATCACTGTGTGCAGATTGCACCTCCCTAATTTCGTCGGGTATAGGATTTTCTAATCGAACCACCTCACACCCACATAATTCATAAAACTTTGCATTTACATCACTCAATGCAATAATCTTATCACACAGTGCAAATACTCGCCCCGAAACCATAGAATAATCACTTGCCAACGTATAAATATTTGAGAAATGACCATGGCTATATACAATAAACGGAATTCCCAAGGACTTAACCGTCAGCATTTCCCACAAAAGCACTTCGCTTTCCCATCCGTTGTGAATAAATACATCAATATGTTTGTCAATAATCCCGTCTTCTATCGCACACAGTCTACCTTCTATATTATCATCCATAGGAATAACAATCCTGTGCACTTCTTCAGGATAGTAATAATCTTTAGGATTAGGACTTTCTTCCGTAAAAAGTACTACCTTGTATCCCATGTCAATCCATACAGGCATAAGATTAGAAATTGCTCTTTCTATGCCCCCATCATAAATACGATGATAATAAACTCCTATTGTTTTAATTACATTTTTATTCCTGGCAATCAATTCTCTGTTATTTTCAAAATACTGTAAAACTTCAATTATAGAATGTCTTTTTCGTAAACTGCAGATTTTCTTTGCACACTCTGCCATACAATTCACCTCTTATACAGACTGCTTATATAGCTACAAGCTCCTTTCATTCTGTTCATCAAACCCACGTATCTTTCTTTTCTTTTCATATTTCTATACCACCGCTCATAACATCTGGGATTTTTTGCAAACAACCTGTATTGTTTCGGAATCTCAATATTATCATACCTTTCTAACATATATCTTTCTGCAATCCACAATCGTTTCAACCATTCTGCGTCTAGTTTTTCCTTCCTGGTTTTAATATCATAATACCTGTCAATTGCATAATCACAGTAGCCTTTTACAGCAACTATAAATACATCATATATTTTATGCGCATTAGCAAAGTTTACTCTGCTTTCAAGTGCTGCTAATGTGTCCTCAATCCTTTGAGAAGTATACTTCGCAATAATAGAATTATCCCGTATTGTATAAAAGTATAGTGCTTCATCCACAACAGCAATCTTATCACATTCCCATAAAATTTTGTGTATGACAAATTCATCCTCATGCAATCTGCCAAAAGGGTATCGTATTTCATCAAAAATCTTTCTCTTGTACAACTTGTTCCATGCCACTACTGTCGGAATATTAAGCAATGCCTGCTCTTTTGTAAGAACTTCATATCTAACTTGCTCTCTATTAATTACCCTTTTGCTAAAAGACGCATCTTCCCTTTCATAACCGCATACCACTAAATCCGACTGTTCATTATTCATAACCGATAGCATAATCTCATACATCTGTGGATGTATCCAATCATCACCATCTACAAATGCCAGACAGTCACCACGAGCTTTATCAATTCCATAATTACGTGCATCCGACAATCCTCCGTTTGTCTTATGATATACTTTTATCCGTGAATCCTGCTTGGCATACTGCTCACATATATCTCCGCTTCCGTCATTAGAGCCATCATCCACTAAAATAATTTCTAAATTAGGATATGTCTGTTCCATAACAGAACGTATGCATTGCCCCACATACTCTTTCACATTATAAATAGGTATGATAATACTAATCAGTTCTTTTGGCAACATATATGACCTTTCAAATTAATCTTTTCCATTAATCAATTTTTTGCTCACAGCATTGGCAACCAAGTTAATATACTGTCCCAAAAATGGGATCTTTATCAACGCCGCATAAGTTGAATATAATATTAACAAAATTCCCTTTACTTTAGGCTGTTCTTCTTTTACTTTAGACTGTTCTTCCCATTTTAAATATATTGTATAATAATCCGTTGAAAAATGCGAAACGATTCGCAATGCATTTGATAACTGCTGTCGTTTTTTTTCTCTGTCTCTGTCAGTACAAAGCATTTGAATTTCATTATGAAGTTTATCTATCATAAGTTCAATTGAAAAACCGTCCTCTATCTTTTTCCGAGCAGCATTCCCTAATTTATCCGCATAGTCCTTATCGCCTAATATCTGCACAAGCTTATTTACATACATCTCCACTTCAGATTGGGCATATTTTCTATTATTCGTATCCATTGCTGATTGCTGTAATGGCACCAACGCTCCCACATCATCACCAACTAAATCTTTCTGTCCTCCCACATCACTGCTGACTATAGGCACTCCCATTGAACATGATTCATATGCAGTAAGCGTCAATCCCTCATTAATAGAACATATCAAGACAACGTTAGCATCCCTGTAACAGGCTCTCATATTATTACTTGCTCCAAGACAATATATGGTTTTCTGCAGCTTTTTTTTCTTAATTGCCCTCTGCAGTTCGTCCAACTGAGGTCCGTCACCTACAACAGCAAATGCAACATCCGGAACTGCCTTAATTACTCCATACGCTATGTCTATTATCATAAACGGACGTTTCTGAGCGCATATTCTACAGGGAAACAATATAATCGGACGTTCCATAGATATCCCCATCTTTTCATGCAGATACCCTGCTTTCTCTTTTGACTGATCAAAATATTTATGGTCAACTCCTATATACATGCATTCAACCGAATTGGGATCACAGCCAAATTCATTTATAAGCACCTGCCTGGTTGAACTGTTACAGACATATGTCTTTTCTGTAATTCCATTAGCCGCTGCCGATGTCCTAGCATATCCCCCGGCTCTCCAACACCAATCTTCCAAATGTAAATAATCAATAATTACTAATTCAGGAAAATGTTCTCTTATCCATGGAAGCATATAATATCCTATATAAGAACTTGACACTATCAATATATCTATCAGACGACTTTGAATAATATATGATACATACTCAATAAAATGTGCCGGCGTTAAAAATTCTGCCATACAATATACTTCATCTGTATATTCTTCAAAGCGCTGTCTCCATATATGATCTGCATGTATGGTTGTAAGTACATAATTTTTATATCCCAGATTATTTAACCCTGCTATCGCATCAAGGTTAAACTTATCAGCTCCTCCCATAACCATCTGCGGAATAAGCCATAAGACTCTTTTTTCGGATTTCTCATAATCATTACTTTTTTCCCATTCAGTATACTCCGCCCGATAAAAAGCATTCTCATCATACTCGTCAATAAAACTAATTCCTTTTACCTTAATATCAACACCCTTTGCGGCTTCTTTTATCAAATGTTCACAAAATTTTTTCTGTTCTTTGTTTCTTTCAACAGTTGAGCTTCTACCGCTATCATGCCTTCGATACCAAAACAATTCTATTGGAACCCGAACAGGCCGCATATGCTTGCTAAGCATATCCAGCCAAAACCTCCAGTCCTCATGGTATGGCCATTTCTCAACTTTATATCCGCCAACACTTTCATAAGCCCGTTTCCGAATCATTGCCGTTACAACAAGGAAGTTCTCTTTTTTCATTTTCTTGGCGTTAAACTTCCTTTTCCAAACATACTCCTGTCCTTGAAAGCCTACTGAATCTGTATATGCCCAAGATGCCTCTTGATTATAATATAACACCCAGTACAAATATTCCAAGTATTGAGGTGCAATCAAATCATCAGAATCAAGCGGTACCAATAGCTCTGTACTTGCATATTCAGCCCCTGTATTTCTAGCATATGATGGGCCATGGTTCGACTGGTCTACTACCTTAATCCTTCTATCTTTTTTTGCATATTTATTCAAGATATCTATATCCTCTTGATTTGTACTGCCATCATTTACTATTATCCATTCAAACCAAGGAAATGTCTGGTTCATTACAGAATTGAAAGTTTCCTCAAAATATTTTCCAGCATTATAATACGGTGTCACTATCGTAACCAAAGCCTCATCTATACCCGGACTATAAAAACGTGTTCTTCTTTTTCCGGGTCTTTTTGAAAAATCAAAATCAGACATTTTAGTATTCCTTCCTGTCAGATACGTAATAAACAAATAATAACTATTTTATTTTCAAAATTATTATACACTTCTGCCACACATTAATTTATATTTATTAACATCTGCTTTCTTTATAAAATATTTTAGCCTGCGAAATACCCCTCTAGGTATGCTTTTTACAATCCTAAGCATTTCTATCAAATCTATTAATACATAATCGGCAAACTTGCCATGCATAATCAGCTTAATATATATTTTATTAGGATAGTTAGATAAATCAGATTTTTCAATATCTTTAAATATGTCTGTATCCTTTATTATGTTTTCAATACAATTCATTCTTTCTTTTATGGTATGTGAAGATTTTTTTAGCCGATTCATTCCTCCATCTATTAGGTATAGTCTATATGCCTGCAACTGTGCGTCAATATCCGGATTCATTTTTTTTGAAAATTCTTCTTTTAAATATACATACAAATTAGATATCTGTTCAAAATATTTCAATACATTATCATTTTTCCTTGTCAAGGATCCTTCCACGACACGATAATGATATCCTGAAATGCTATTATCTATAACTATACTCTTACAATTAAAAAGTATCGGAAAAGTAACCCCTGCATCATCTCCCATTGTTATATCATTTGGTATTTTCATATGATATTCTATCAAGATTTCCCTCTTACAAAGCTTTGTCCATAACGATGGCCAAATTGAAAACGTATAAAAATTGCCTTGATTCATTATTTTATCATACAATGAACTTAATTCCTCGCCTTGATAAAAGCCGTTAGATAATCTGTTTTTCATATATACCACGCTCGTTCCGAAGTCCTGCATAAACGCACATACCACAACATCCGGATAATCTTTTTCAGCACATTTATACAATTTCTCAAGCGTATCTAATTCGAGGTAATCATCAGAATCAACAAATGTAATATAATCCCCCGTTGCCACCTTAACACCGGCCTTCCGAGCACTCACAGAGCCCTCATTATCTTTACTTATTACTTGTATTCGCTTATCGTTCTGGGCATATTTATTACAAATCAATAGTGAGCTATCAGTTGATCCATCATTTACCAGTATTACCTCTATATTGCGGAAGCTTTGGTTTATTATACTTTCTATACATTCACATAAATATTTCTCTGTATTATAAATCGGAACAATTACCGAGATTTTTATCATCATTATTTACCCCAACTAAACCACCAACTAACCTTTTTTCATGAAAAAATAAATAACTTTCCATATAAGCATATATACATCATTTATTCTTCTTATTATAAAATGCCATTTTTTTCTCTTACCCTTATCTTCTTTAAATTTTATATCTATTACCTTTTTCTTATCACGCAATAAGAATATTGTCTCATATGGAATATCCCAATCCTCCGGATAGCAATAAGAAGGCGAAAGCACTTTGTAGTCATTGCGCTCTAAAATATACTTATTTATATGAGATTCATCATGCCATTTTGCTATAATCCCTTTATCATAATCTTCTTGTATTTTACTATCCAATTCATTGATAAGCTTCAAAAATTCATTTGTTTTTCCACCGTTAACCCCTCCGCATACATATATATCACCCTTATATCTTGGTATATACGCATTACTTTTCTTCTGTCTGTCATAAGGATACTCATACGGTTTATTACCATACCATCCCGGATGCTGCACAACAAGCAGATTTTCTTTTAACGGCAAAAACATTTCTTCCGTTACACTTTTTGTACATACAATATTAGAATTCATAAAAAAGATATAATCAAACTGTTTTAAATCTTCTGCAATTCTTTTAAACATTTTAAAGCGAAACAGTGTATTATCCGGCCACCCCAAATCAGACTGAAACAGCTTATGAATCCTTTGATTACCTGCTTCCCCGTAAATTTTTTCTGCATCAGTAAACACGAAATATTCTATGCATGAGTTATTTAAAAAATATTTTTCAAAGCTAATATAAAAATCTTTCCAAAATTGTACGTAACTACCAGTGCATATATATAGGATTCCTATCTTATATTTCGTATCCATACTACTCTCCTAATTTATATTCAAATTGTTCGGTCTAATATATGATTATAATCCATAATTTAAGCATGACTGAAACTTTATGAACATATTTGTTCCAATTAATCAAATCCAGTAATCAATCTCATTTTAACCACCTATTTTAATACAATTTTCGCAAACAGGACTACCATTGTTGTTATTAATCCACTTTGATGGTGCGACCACAACTTTATCTGCATTGTTGTTTAAATACTCTGCCCACCAACTAAAGCTACTGTTAGCCATAATCATATTTTTGCATTTTGACATTAAAAACAGATCAAAGCAGCTTGCATCTTCATTATTAATATCTACAAACGTTATATTTTCTTTTTGGTCAAAAAATTTTCTGCACCAGCCCATATCATCCGAAAACACAAAAAAATGCGCATCATTAATATGTTCGCCCATATATTTCATGCTATTGTTATAGTATTCTTCTGTGCAGATTCCCCCAAACATATCTTGCATTTTAAGATAATCGCCACGCCTAACATGAATAGCTACAGAATTTGTTTTTTCAATTTCCTCCAATATCCGTTTATTCTCACCTACAGGAAATTTCCTTAATACTAACTCATTCCGCAATAATTCAGATATGTCTTCAAAATATTCCTTTCTCTGCCAATATCCATCTAAATATACATCCTGCATTTTTAAAATATCAGGATCAAATTCTCCAGTCTCTGATTCTATAACATAACTTTTCTTTCTTCCAAATATCTTACGGCAAACAATCCCAGCCAAACTTTCATCATTGCCGGCAAGCTTATATTTTTGCCTTTTAGTACACTCCTTTATCTTTGTTTGAAATAAATTTAATTGAAATTTCCTATATGTGCTATTACTCCCGCGATACCACGAAATATCCAAGTAAGCTTCCTTTCCATTTTCCTGAAGCTGTCTATACAAAGCATACTGAAAAAGCTGATTTCCAAGTCCTCCCATTACTTTCACTATAATCATAATTCTTTTTTCCTGTTCTTTATATGAAGCAAAAATATTGTAAGCTTAAACGCATACAATGATACAAATAATACGATTCTTCTTGAAAGTTTATCGCTTCGGCACAAATACTCTCTCGCCCATTTATTATGCTTATTGATTAAACTAAGTAACTCTTCCTGAAGTTCATTATTTCCATAATAACATTCTTCATAATACTTCAACAGTTTTTCATACAGGAAATACGCTGTTTCATCTGCCATTTCATCCTGCCCTATATCATTTAAAAACTGTATCTGTTTCTCTATTTGTGGTATTTCATCTGTAACTATTCGTTCAGATAAACCTTTTTTGCTGTCTAATCCTACTATGCTATTGTCTCTGCGTCTATAATAATATAAATCTTTATCAATATAAACGCCTCTCTTGGCAGCATAAAATACCTTTGCTGACCACACAACATCCTCATAGCACCTTCCCTTTGGGAAGTAAAGACCTTTTATAACATTTCTGCGATATAACCTATCCCATACTGAAAACGATATCCTATATTTGTCTTTCCCATATATTAAAAATCTCAATACCTCAATATTTTCAAAAATCAGTATATTGCCTGTTCTATTTTCATGTATTTCATTTTTTTTATTGTCAAAAAAGTCCTGCCAATTCGCGATAGCAATGTCGGCCTGATTTTTTTCAAGGATTTCAACCAACGTTTCATACATACTCAAATCAATAAAGTCATCCGAGTCAACAAAACCTATATATTCACCTTTGGCGACTTCCAATCCTACATTTCTGGCGTCTGACAAACCACCATTTTCCTTGTGAATAACAACTACTCTATTGTCCATTTGCGCATACTGATCGCAAATAACCCCCGAGTTATCTGTTGAGCCATCGTCAACTAAAATCACCTCAAGATTCTTATATGACTGATTTAATATTGAATCTACACACTGCTTTAAATATTGCGATACATTATATATTGGAACGATCACACTAATAAGTTCATTCATATCACATATCTTCTATTAATTAATAAATTTTAAACACAATCTTTTCATATAAAACAGCAGAAAGCTTGTATTTTGAACTCCAATTAACTTCATGGAAATATTTGTCGCCTTTCCTAATAACCTATTATATTTCTTCAACACATAGCGATAATCATTTATTTTTCTGCATACTTCTTTTCTTTCATCTTTATTTATCAAAAACAAATTTCCCATGACAAAAAAGACTATTAGCTCTCCAAAGAAAAAATACATATTATTTCTAACCTTATCATCCATCTGATATTTTTCAAAGAAGTCTTCCCATCTATCCATGACATTAAATATGTCCATAAACTTTTTTTTACTGATTGTATTAGAGTTAGAACCTTCTCGCTTCTCCCTATAATAATATGTCGATGGTGTCATAACAACAGAATCTGCCAAATAAATAACCTTATATATCAAATCTAAGTCTTCAGCATAAATATCCCTTGTAAATTGAAATGCCTTTCCTCGCCAGTATGACACTTTATAGCATTTACCACACGGAGACCATAGTGCAGGACCTGATGATAATTCCATAAAAGCACTCCTACCGTTTTTCTTTCCAAATGTTTTGTAATCATAATAGTCATTATCTCTTCGTATTTTCCCATCTGTAAACGCATAATCTGACTGGTCAATCAACAAATCAGGATAACCATTTTGGCAGCATGTCCGAAAATATATCTGTAACGTGTCTTTATCAATATAATCATCACTGTCTACAAATATCATATATTCCCCGGAGACTTTATCAATTCCATAATTTCTGGCATCCGATGATCCACCATTGCTTTTATGAAAAGTCTTAACTATAGGATACTTTTCTGCATACATATCACAAATAGCAGCACTGCCGTCTGTAGAGCCGTCGTCTACTAAGATAATTTCATATGCTTTATATGTTTGATTAACCAAACTATTTATGCACTCATCTAAATAATCTTTCACATTATATACTGGCACTACAATACTGTAATTTATATGTTGTTGGCTCATAATATACCCTGCCTTCTTATGTTATCTCCTAATAACATGAATCGTCATAGTATGTCTTTGGATAATATGAATCAATGTCTTTGACTCCCTAAATCTTTATCCAATCCGCACAATACACATCCGGCGTCTCTCTCCCATTAATCCATTTATTGGGACTAATTACCTTTTTATCAGCATTGCTGTTAAGGTACGCCGCCCACCAGCTGAAGCTGCTATTAGCAATAATCTGATGCTTACATTCTGACATCAAGCGCATGTCAATATATCCTTTGCTTTCAGGATTACCTTCGACGTAAATATAGTTTTTGACTTCTCCAAATTTTTCCTTAGTCCACTCCAGATCATTAGAGAAAAAATAGTATTTTGGATTTTTTATACGGCTGTTCATAATTTCAATAGCCTTCTGATAATACTGTTCTGTACAAATATTACCATAAATGCTGTCCTGTTTTATATAATCACCACGCCGTATGTGAACAGCAACTGATTCTGTAGCATTTATCATATCTTCATAATCCTTATTCTGTCCGTCCAATTCATTTATAAACTTAAAATCAGTTTTAATGCTGTCCTGAATAGCATACGAATACTTCCATGACTGCCAAAAACCTTCCAAAAAGCCTTCCTTTAGATTTAATATACTTTCATCATATGTATAATCTTCTTTTTCATAAATGTGTGTCTTTTTGTCACCGAGAAATCTTGATACTATTCTCGCCACCATTCCTGTACCTATGACATACTTTCTTGCCTCTTTCTTGGTACACAATTCATATTTTAAATCAAAACATCCATAATTAAGGAAACATTCACGTGACACATCAATATGCTTAAATTTTGATATATCAAGCTTTGCATCCATCCCTCTTGCCAAAAATGCTTTATATAATGCATACTGAAACATCTGATTGCCTAATCCGCCGCACAATCGTACTATGATCATATATGTCCTCGCTTCACTTACACATTATTCCTGTTTAGTATTGTTTTCTTCATCATCAATTTTTTTCACGTTTTCAACAACGGCATTAGTATTATTAATATTGGTTTCTCTTTCAAAATAAATAGGTCTGCTCTTTACTTCCATATAAATTCTTGCCAAATACTCGCCTATCATTCCTAATATAGTAATGATTACGCCGCCCAAAAACAGCATGACGATCATTATGCTGGCGTATCCTGTTCTTAGGGCATATGGATTTCGAACCATACTCATCCATATATCCACAGCATATATGAACGCCATTATGGTTATAATGATCCCTAAATAAACAACGCCCCGCAGTGGAGTTGTTGCAAATGCGATAAAACCGCTGTACGCATATCTGACTAATCCCATAAAGCTCCACTTGGTCTTGCCTGCTGATCTTTCTACATTCTCATACTCGATCCATTTGTTTTTGTAACCAACCCAAGCATATATACCTTTTGTAAACCGCTCACGCTCCGTTACAGAAAGTATTGCTTCGACTACATTACGTTTCATGAGGCAGTAGTCTGTACTACCTGGTACTAAATCTATCACAGTAACATGATTTATAATATGATAAAATGCCCTTGAAAATAAACTCCTGATCATGGGCTCGCCTGTTCTTGATATTCTCCTTGCAGTCGCCCTGTCATATCCTTCATTTTCAACGGCGTTAAGCATCTTTATTAGAAGTTCTGGCGGGTGCTGCAAATCTACATCTATCAATGCCACAAAATCACCGGTACTTTTGCTCAGTCCGGCGTATATCGCAGATTCTTTTCCAAAATTACGCGACAAAGCTATATACTGCACTTTTCCCTTTGTCGCAGTGTTTGCTACTTCCTTTATTATATTAAGCGTATTATCCTTACTGCCATCGTCTATAAACGTTATTATGAAATCATACTTATAAAGCTTTTTAAAAACTTCCTTTACACCATCATAGAATGCCTGTATACAGTTTTCTTCATTATAGCAGGGGACTATCAGCTCTATTGTCTTTTTCATTAATATGCTCCGCACTTTATCAAGAACTTTTATTGTATATGGTTACCTTTGTCCATAATAACATACATTTTTTTTATATACAATATTTTTCGTGCAATTTAAGCATTGAGCCTGACTATTTACGCGCAATTGTTTTCAAGATTCATTGTCCGTTCAAACATTTACAAATTCAGCTGTTTTTATGCGTTCAGGTTTTCCCACTCATTTGCCAAAGTTTTAGCATCATACTCCCACCACTTACTTTTCAAAAGCCGCTCTCTTTTTTCCTCATCAAACCTATATCTTATAACCTTTGCAGGACATCCCGCGACAACCGCATACGCCGGCACATCCTTTGTCACAAGACTTTCTGCACCGATCACAGCTCCCGTTCCAATATGCACTCCACCTATTATACTTACATAGCTTCCAATCCACACATCATTATCAATATATGTATGTTTGGATCTCGTCACTAAATCCTGAGCCTTGGCGCCTACGGGATCATATATACTAAACGGTGTTTTTTTATTAAATGCCCAAAACGGGAACGTAGAAAACTCTGACATATCATGATTCCCGGAAATAATTTTTAGATCTCTGCCAATTGAGCAATAACTGCCTATGCTTACATGCTCCAAATACGCATCTCCGTTTAGGAATGTATACTTTCCTATTTCTACCTTCCCGATATATATAGGCATTCCGGCTATTGAAGCAGTTTTGTCTATCTGCGGTTTATGGAGCTTTTTGGAAAACCATGACCTAAACAATCTTGGAGTTTTATTGAATGTTTCCATAAACCAACAGAACACTGCCCGCCTTATCTGAGTGGCTTTGCCTGCCTTTAACACTTCCATAACATCATCACCCTATCTAGTCAAACCCGATACATTAAACCATACCTTATATCCCCAACTAATAGCTTCCATAAAAATTTACTTTTATGAAAAAGCATTATTGAATATTTTATTAATTTCTCTGAAAATGTATCATAACATATTTTTTTCAGTTCTTCGTAGTACTCTGCGTAATACTCATCGATCTGAGCTAAATACACTGTCTTTTTCTCTTCATCGTTCTCCTGAGTAACTATTTGATACCACAATTTCAGTATAACAAGATAAAATCCGATCATATGCCTCTGGTATGCATAAACACACTGATTTCCCTTATAAAAATCAAGGTTCATTTTGTTCGCCAAGGCAAGCTCATAATGCAAGGCGTTGGGTTTGAGGATTCTGCTGTCAGTATATTTTGATACCCGGTGCAGTACATATACTTTATTCAAAAGTATCATCCGCTCCGCATTAAACAAAAATCTCGGAACACAGTATACATCATTCAAGTAATTTTGCGGCAGTATCTCCCGAGCATCATAAATAATCGACAGCATTCTTTTATAAAAATCTCTCTTGATCAACATCCCCCATAAGCATCCTGTATTACCGCTGTTGACATTTGGTGCGAACAACCTGTCAAGCATCTCTCTGCCGGATATTTCCTCTATCCTTTTATTATCTGAAAACTGATAGCTTTGAATCTTTGCGCTTACAATATTTACAAAGCAAGTGTATACCAAATCGGCATCCTTATGCATCATCATATCTTCAAGCATCTTATGTTCAAAAATATCATCTCCATCCAGAAATGCAATGCTTGTGTTTTCCTTAGCCATTTTATAACCTGTATCTCTTGCATTTGACATTCCTGCATTCTTTTGGTGGCACACTTTTATTCTTTCATCTTTTTCAGCATACTCATCACATATGAGCGGTGTTTCATCTGTAGAGCCGTCATCTACAAGAATCAATTCATAATTCGTATATGTTTGCATTAATACACTGTCCAATGTGTCACGCAAAAAACGAGCGCCATTGTAAACAGGTATAATCACGCTCAAATCACATCCTGCCATTATAATACCTCATCCATGATAATAACGTTATTTTCCATATTTTTACTTTCCAAACTTAATATTTTTACTCTTTATATGCATAATTTTCTTTATTACTTCTATAAATAATCTGTAACAAACATAATACGTATATACAAAATGAAGTCCCAAACTTATTTTTTTATAACTGACACACATTCTTACCGAATCAATAAGAGGAATTGCAGGCACCATACAATATATAATAAATAAAATTTTTCTTTTTTTTAAAATCGCACTCGTGCCGGCTCTCACACTATATCCTGATTGTTTTACATCATTCAGATTAGTGTATACTCTAAACTTAAGTTTTCTTAAATATGAACTGAAGTTTGATAAAGAGTAATGAACAATATTATCATTTGGTATACAACCTACATAATGTGTCTTTTTCACCACATTATAAAAAATAGAAGTCGCAAACTCCTGCGTTTTATAAAAATCGCCATACAGTTCCTTTGCCTTTAAAATATCAATTGTTACTGTACCGCCATCTCCGATAGGAATGATGGAATCATCACTATAGAAATATAAATTTCCTTCTTCGCATTGTTTCTTTAGATATTTTCTATTGTCTTTAATTCTAGATTCTGATAAATGATATACCACATAACTGAATGGATCGCCAAAATAGTTTATATATGCACATGCTATACCACAGTTTTGCCCGGGAATATATTTATCATGCATTAATGCATAAATCCCATTTCCATCTTCCACTTTTTCCAGCAGGCGCTTCCGTTTACTAAGCTGCTCATTACTTGTTAAGACCTCATCCGAATCTTGAAATACAACCCATCTCCCTCGAGCGTTATCAAGTCCAATACGCTTTGCATATTCCGGAAAACGTTTAGGATTTGGCAATATTATAGCATTATATTTTTGGGCAATCTCTATTGTATTATCAGTAGAACCTCCATCTACAACAAGTATTTCAATACTTTCATCCGGCATATTTTGATCACGTATTGAAGTTAACGCCATTTCAATAGTATTTTCTGAATTGTATGTGGGCATTATAATTGAAAACCATATTTTATTAGTCACTTCAACTCCTCCGAAACCCAAAATGCTTCTTAATTATCATATTATAATTATTATAATTTATCATATATTCAAACGTTTTTATCTGGCAACTATATAAAAAGCAAAGCTTATTAAAGTTATCGTATTTTAATTTAACCGGCTTTAATGGACAATATCACATCACATATAATTTTGCTTGGGCTAAATTTGTTCACAATGCTTTCTCTTTTATATTTGATATAGTTTTCTTCAAATGCCGACATACACTCTATATTTCCCGAATACATAACTGCATTGCTCCCGATCCCCTCTTGGCGTTCCGTAGTCTTTCGCATTATTAGGCACGGCTTCCCCATATAGTGAAGTTCTTCCTGATTGCTTCCTCCATCCGTGATCACATACTGCGAATTGTATAAAAGCTTCATAAAGTCAAAGTAGTCTATCCTTGGCAATAATATAAAATTTCCGCTTGCTTCCAGACGGGACAATATATTTAGCTCTTTAAGCTTATTCTCAGTTATTTTATGAAGGATCAAAACACATTTCCTTTTTTGCGCAAATTTTTCGATCTGTGCTATCACCTGCCCGACAAATTCATTTTTCATAAGGTTTTCCTGCCGGTGCATAACAAAAACAAAATAATCTTCATCCAATATATCCTTTACCGCTTCTGTGGCAATCTCTATCTTCTGAGAATACATCAGGCTGTCAAGTATCGTGTTATATTCCGTATTGACGACTTTTCCTTTAACTTTTTTTAAATTGCCCGTAGGTTCGCTTCCTGGCGCGAAATGGACACGTGCAAGCCTGCTCGTCACAAGGCGGTCTATCTCCTCCGGAAATGGATTCAGCAGGTTATGTGACCTTAATCCTGCTTCGACATGGCATATACACATTCCAAGCTTTCTGCCAATCATTGCTCCCATCATCGTCGATACAGTATCCCCATGAACTATAAGCGCTTCACCCTTAAGATCATCCTCATTAAAATTAGAAGTTATCATGCCGACAGCGTTTCGCCTTGTCGCCGCAAACCATTTAAGAAGTCCCACTGCGCTTTTGGTTATACTTTCTTCCTTTGATAACTCCACAAATTTGCCATTTAAGCTTATAAATTTCATAATGCGGCTATTTGCAATATCATTTTGCCCTGAAGCTATTATGTTGCATACTGCACCCTTTTTTTGACATTCTATTATCACTGGAAATACTTTGATCAGCTCTGCCTCAGTACCAATGAAAAAATAAATATTTTTTGCCATTATATGTTAAATCCCTCATAATAATAGTAGATCATAAATCCGTCCACCTCATATACTATATCAGGTTTTCCCAGCCACCGTTCCACGTCTTCCTCTGTTATACTCATACCGAAGCCGCTATCCCTCCAATCAAGGAGATAATTAAATGTCGTCGGCAAATCAGTATAGTCTACCTTCAGTTCTCCGTCTATGTTTCGAGCATTTACGATCGTATATTCCCCCTTGCCGACAAGCGTAAGCGTAGTCGCACAGCCAACTGATCCGATACCGTTTCCCAAATGTTTCTCCCTGATAAGAGAATCAACATTACTCATCGCAGATTCATACGCCGGTACATAATCATCCGGTTTCCAAAATGTAGTCATATTGATTATTATTGCCAAAGAAAAAAACGAGAAATAAAGCATTTTATATTTATTATTTATTTCTCCACCCAGTTTGACAATGATATCTTCTGACTGACGCGCCATAAAAATAGCGCCATAGAACAAAACCAACGTCATGTATCTGCCGGTGCAAAACTCATCGCCATACTCTGAGAACATTACTATCAAGACATTAAAAATAATAGCTAATGCCAAAATAACATCAACCGGATCCTGCTTGACATCTTTCTTTTTGCATACTGCGTTTATTACAGTCCTGAAGCATAAAATAAACATTAATATAACCAGTATTAACCTAAATCCCGCAATAAATGTTCCGAGTGATAACATCATCCTGTTGCTGATGTCTATATTGAACAGTGCCAACACTTCCACGATCGTAGTAGATATAAAGCGCCAAATATTTGAAAAATCTGCAAATGCATTGTTTCCATATATGACACTGCCATCTCTCCACATTCCCCACTCACCATATTGATGTATAAATATTTGTGCCAATGCCGGCACTCCGAAGCTGATTACATGAAGCAGTGCCAACACGATCATAATTCCAAAAACTATAGGAATAAGCAGCTTCCTCTTTTCATTCCATAACCAGATGACCCCCGCGCATATCATTGGTCCCACAAAGTCAATGACATATAAAAAATCTGTCTTTTTGTATCCTACTATAGCCAAGACAAGAATAATGACTTTAAGGATCGCCTTATGCTTTTTATCTGACATTTCCTGGTGTATTAATAATAACATAACAGAAAATGTGGCAAAAAACACCGGCATTATATGCAGATCATACAGATACTGGTGAAGGAATTGGGAATAATGTCCCATAGCCTGGGTTGAGCCCGGGTGTAAGATGACTGTTATAAAAGCAAATATACCAAGTCTATACCACTCAAAATGTTTTTTGGAGTACATAGCCGTGAAAGTAGTAAAAAGCATGACTATACAATAAGTGATTACTGAATGTACTCGTATCGCTTTTTGTGAACACCCGAACAATTTATATGGAATATATGCCAAAGTGTTAACGATTCCGGTAAGATCAATATTTAAATCATATTTTTCCTTCATAAACCACTTATAAATGGGATCAACATATTCATAATCAAACCAAAAACTTCTCTTTAAGCCATAGTTATATATTCCGGCCGCAAACACAAACAGCAACAAAAGAATTAAATTTTTCCTTGTGTCATTTTTCACCATATCTGTTTCTCCTTATCTGAAAACGCCTTTATTCCATTTGGGAATGCCATATGTCTTGTTATATCTCTACCTCCGTCCATTGAATCTCCTCACTCTATTCATAAAATATTTAGGCGTTTGCGAAACGCCACAAGCCGCATAAATACGGCATTTTTTGTTACCTAAAAACAAATAACTCCTCACCGG
>CANQTM010000020.1 GCA_947626825.1 uncultured Bacilli bacterium
ATAGACATTTTTAATGATAACAAAGAGTTGGTTTCTGAATAAAATATTTTTTGTTTATCAAAATCGTCCATATATGCTATCTGATCTTGTGTTTCAAACCATTTATTACCTGTTTGCTTTCTTGATTTAAAATGAATGCCATTTATTATATGTTCTTGACCTGTTTGCTCCAATTTTAACTTACCATATCCATTAGGAACTTCATTTGACCATTGAGCATATTCCAAATGCTTTTTTATAGATTGAAACATCTCAATATCATAATGTTTTGATGGGACTAGAGCAATTACATATAATCCTGCCCATTCATATGTACCTTGTTTTATATCTCTGCCACGCAAAATTGGTCGTATAAGTTTATCAGTCCTATCACGTTCTTCTTCATCTTTGCAATTTGCTAAGATTTCTTTTCTTTTGTTTTCATCAATTATGAAAGCATCATTGCATCCAGTTAATATGCCTCTATTTATTTTAATATCAGGCCAAAGGCGAAGAGGTATACCATATTTTTCTATTTTGTTTTTAATACCTTGTTCAATTTTTGTTAAAACTACCCATGGTTGATTCTTTTTGAATTCTACTTCTATTGCATTTTGCTTAACAAAATCGCTCATATTTGAATTGCGATATTCTGAGGTCAAAGTTATTGCCCTAGACATAAATAATTTAGTTTTTTTGTTTTTAATTAATAGTATATTTGTATCCACTGTTGCACTTTCAAAAACGCCAGCGCCTAAATCAATTAATAAATCAACAGTAACATTATCAACAAAATAATTTCTTAAAGATTCTCCATAACCAGCTCTCATCCATTTGTTTGAAGTAATAAAACACAATGTACCACCTTTCTTAAGATTTTTAACACCCATTTCAAAGAATAACGTGTATATATCACCACGAGCCTCATAAGATTTATAGCCTAAAGTACTGTATAATTTTTTTGAAAGTTCTTTTATATCCTCAAAATGAATATAAGGGGGATTACCTATAATTATATCAAATTTAGAAACATTAAACATTGTTGCAGAATCAAAAAAGTCAGCAGGTTTGTTTATTACAAATGGATTCCATGATTTTAATAGTAATTCCTTTTTTGCATTTTCTTTTCCTTCAGTAATTTTTTGTAATTTTAAAAATTCCTCTTTTAATCTATCTTTTTCAGTTTTGTTATGAGCATTGAAATATTCACTTCTAATATTTTCAAAATTTTTCATATAGTCTTCGTCATAATTTAAATAATTATCAATAGTGGTTTGAATTTCTTCGCTTTTTGGCAACTTAACTAGGCTATTTGCACAAACAAATTTAAAATCTAGATTAGGCAAAGGATCAATAATCTTTGAATCATCTATTATTAAACTTAACCAAGCACGTAATCTAGATATTTCAACTGCCATTGGCTCAATATCAGAACCATAAAGTATATTTTGAATTATAAATAATTTTGTTAAATATATATCATTTTTTTCACCAGATTTGCCTAATCTTAATTTTTCAATAGAACTATCAAAGACTGCAGAAAGACGCTCAATGGTTTTAAGTATTAATTGCATTAATCCAATTGGAAATGCCCCAGAGCCACAAGCAGGATCTAATATTTTCAAATTATTAATAGCATTAATTAAAATTTGTCTAACTTGATCTGTCCTTATTCCCCATAAATCAAGTGTACTGCTGCTTTTAAAACCTAAAAAAGCAGAATCAGACATATCAATCAAATTATCGATTCCTTCATAATCTTTTTCATTATTTACACATTCTTTAAAATATGACTTTAATGATTCTTTGCACATATAGGAAACAATATCCCTTGGCGTGTAAAAAGCACCTTTGTTTTTTCTATCACTAGCACTATTTGATGTTTCTTGTACTATAGTTGCTAATAAATTTTCAAACACCCTACCAAGCATTTCAGGATCTATTGCAATTTGCTCATATTCAGGACTAGATTCATCAGTAGTAAAGTTAAATTGATTTAAATGATTATATAAAGAAACAAACCAATTTTGTGGGAAAGGAACAATCCTATCAACCCAATCATTTTCGTGAGCATCAAAAAGTCCGCCATTTAAATAAGGTGTTTCAAAATCATCATTTTCTCTTTGATTTGTAGGAGTATTTAAAGTTTTAAAAAATAGAACTTTCAATTTGTTTTCATAATAATTTGTATCATCATATTCATCAACATCAAAATAACCCTTTGAAGAGTTTATTAAATTTTTCTTTCTTAAAAACCATATGAATAATAATCTGCCCAAAAGACGACTTGAAAAAATTTTAATATTATTTTCATATTCCTTGTCATTATTAATGCCATAAGGCACGTTTTTTCTTAAGTGTTGACACAACAATTCAAATGCATCGGCAATGCCAATATAGAACTTTTTATTAACCTCTTTTAATTCAAGAGCGTTCCATAAAGCTTGATGAATTATTCTTTGCGGCTCATCAGACGATTTGTTACCATTGTTAAGATTTATATCTTCATAACATGCGCAATTTTTAATATTATTAAGAATTTCTATTTGAGTGTTAGATAATTTTTCACTAAATTCCATTATTCTTAATTTGCCTTGGTTAGTAATAACCATCGATAAACTATTAGCTTTATAATTTAGAAAAAAATCAATACCAACCTTATATTGTGGGTGATGATGCATTTCTTTGTCTTCCCAATTTTCTGTTATTTGTGTGGCAGCAGAAATTTTTGCTTTACTACTGCCATTATTAAGCCAGTAAAAGTGACTTTCAATTGGGCTTTCTTTATTAATATAATGATCTAAAGCAACTCTAGCGCCGCCAAAATATGGATGTTTTTCAAACCATAACTCCATTTTTTGGTTTCTAAATCTAGTATCTTCAAAAGCGTTATCTAAAGCCTCTTCATTAGAAGGAAGATCATGTTTGTTTATACCTATTATACGCATAATCTCATTAGCAGTATCAAGTGCTATATTTAGTGATGTTCTTCTGTTTTCCGTAAACCATAACGATTTAATAAGTTCATTTAAATGATCAAATTTTAAATAATTATTTTCCTGCATAATAAAGTACTCCTTCTATTGAATTAATTTCTTTCTTTTCTTCTTTGAAGTTTTTTATGGAATTGAAAAATTTTATAAATTCATTAATTGTTGAAGCAGTTAATGAACCATTCTTCTTTTGCTCTTTGTTTATTTTACGTAAAATTTGTTCTAAATTTTCTTTTTGATCTGTTGATTTAATTCCTTTTTCTAAAATGGTTTTATAGTCAATTTCGTTTTGTAAATAATTAGTATTTAACATATTATTTAATATCTTTTCATATTGACCTTTAAGTTTGTAATTATCTTTTGCGTTTAAAATTTGTCTTCTTGCTTCACCCTCTACTCTTTTTTTGATTTTTGTTTTATCAAGTAATATTTTATCAATTTGTCTTTCATTGTCTTCTTCTGTTGTTTTAATCAAATCAAGAGCTCTTGTATATTCAATATGTGTTGCAATATATTCTTCGTTTTTATATTCTGCTTCTATAAAAAATATATCAGAAAAATGATGATTAGATGACACTATAGTTTGATTAATTTTTACTAATGATAACGCTTTTTCTTTTGATAGTTTGCCTTCTGGAAGATAGTTCCATTTTCCTAAAGGAATTTTTTTAATTCTTTCCAATTCGCCATTATTTTGATTTTTATTTAAAAATTTTCTTAATTCAATAATGTGTTCATCGGTATATGCTAGCAATTCATCATCTGGTTCTGGAAGAGAACCATTTTCATAATATTTTTCAATAAATTCAATTGGATTAACATCTAAAGGGCTTAATATGCCTTGATCCAAGCCTACTGTATTTTTAATTGTGTTAATTTTTGTTTCAAGTCTATGAACAAGATTTAGATACATTTCAAGTTCTTCAGTTGGTTTCATGTTTGATATTAAAACAGAATTAAAAGATGAACCAAGTCTATTAATACGGCCATTTCTTTGTATCATACGAACAGGGTTCCAATGAAGATCATAATTAACTAAAAATCCAGCATCTTGTAAGTTTTGCCCTTCTGAAAGAACATCAGTTGAAAATAGAAAATTTAATTCTTTTTCTTCGTTTGATAGAGTATGCTTTTTAGAAATTGGTGAAAAAAGTCTTACAATTTTTTCAACATTATTATTATTGCCAGTTATAAATTCAGCTTCATTTAGAAAGTTAGGATAATCTTTTTTAATAATAGAATATAGATTAGTTTTTAGAGAATTAATTGTATCGGCAAAGAAAGAAAAAACCAAGACTTTTTTGCCATATTTTCCATCTTTTAAAACTGTACAAATTTTTTTTGCTAATTCATTCATTTTAACATCATTTTCAGGTAATGAAGCATTGTCCAATAATAAATTTAATAAATTAATTATTTTTAAATCTCTAGACAAATCAAAACGTAGTGCATCTAAATTGAAAATCTTTGGATTAGCTTCTTTTTTTTCAATTCCTTCTTTTTTTAAATTTTCAATGCTTTGATTAGAATTTAATAATTCTTCCTTCTTTTTAAGGTATTCACTATAATCTCTAAACGCTTGTTCGATATCTTCCCCATCATTGTAATCAGATTCTAATAAATTTGCATCATTTAAACTAACGATATAACCTTTATCAAGATATTTTTTAAATAATTCAATTCTATTTTTATAATTTTCAATACTTTTTTTAAGTGCGGAAGGAGATGACTCAAGTCTTTTAAGCCATGTTATTTGTAAAATATTATGAACAGCCATTTGATTTTTAACTTCATTTGGTACTTCGCTTAAAGCATTAATTTCATCAATTGTTTTTTCATAATATTTGTAATTGTAGATATCGGGTCTATATGGTGTGAAACCTAAAAGAAAAACAATTTGAAGCAAATTTGGAACTACACTTTTAATTTTAGAAACAAATAACTCACCCCGTTCATCATAAATGTTTTCTTCTAATTTTAAAACTGTTTTTAAATTTTCTTGGTTGTTTCCAAATTTATTTAATAAATTTATAGGATGGGATGTGATTTGAGTGAATTCACTCATCAAATTTAAATTAATAGTTCTGGGATCTATTCCTTCAAAACAACTATTAATATTTTTTTCTATCTCATTATAAATATAATCATTGATATTATCACTATATTTATATTCTATTGAATCAACTATAGAAGTGGGAAATGATTTTTGGTTGCCAAATTTATCAATTATTCCACCTTCTGCTTCAACTCCTTGCCTTGTTGAACGAACCAAATAATGTTTTAAACCTTCGTGAATGGTTGGTTTTGTTTCGTTCAACACTTTTTCAATGCTTTCACCATTTTTTTCAGCCTTTTTTATTTGGGACTGTATTTTTTGCAAAGCGTCAAAAAAATCAATTAATGTTCTTTTCCCGTTTGATGGGTTTATATATGCCACGTTTGTTGAAGTTAATTTGCCTTTTGAAGCTAATTGTATTTGATTTGCAATATCCATTAAAGAATTATTAATTGGGGTAGCTGTTAAAAGAAGAATATGTGACTTTTCATGTTGTTTTAATAATGATAGTATAACATCGTGTCTTGTTCCACTTTTATTTCTTAAGTTATGTGCTTCATCAATAACAAACAAATCGATATTTTTCGTTGTCCTCCATGATTTTTTGTATTCATCAATTATATTTTGCAAAGCATTAGTATCTTGTTCTGATACGATATTGTATGCACCATCCATATAATCAACGCCTAAAACTGAAGCAAGATCATCTTTCCATTGTTGTTTCAAGGCTGCAGGGGCAATAATTAAGATATTTGCTTTTCCTCCAAATTTATCTAAATAATGTTTTATAACCGCACCAGCAGTTATAGTTTTTCCTAAACCAACTGAATCAGCTAAAATGGCTACACCTGTTTTAGCAAGTTTATTGATTAAAATACCAGCATTTCTATTTTGAAATGAAAACAAAACATCACTGGTTTCTTTTTCTAATTTTGTTGGTGGAATTAATTCATCGGGATATACCTCTATTAATGTTCTAATATAAGAATCATAATTGCCAAATGTTAAATTTCCTAATGGTGAATCTTCTATTATTTTTTTAAAATCACCAGTCCATTGTATTGCACTTGGATCATTCCAAATTTCATCAAACCAAGAAAGATAACCATTTTCTTGAGAATCAGTCTGTGGTCTGTAATTTACAATCATATAATCATTTTGAAGCGCATTTAATTCAGTATTAGATGTTAGTCCAGCTTTTGTAAAATTACTTGAGCCAACAATTCCAATAGACTCATCTGAATAGTCTCCAAAAATATATGCTTTAGCATGAAGAGTGCCTTTTCTAAAAACTTTAACTTCTAATTTTCCATTATTTATAAGTTCTATAAGTGTTGTTATTACACTATTAAATTTTTTTCTTTCACTTTCTTCACTTATTTCTTTTGCCTCTTCAATTAAATCGTTTTTAAAATCATCATCAGGGAACATAAAATTTGTATCATCAAAAAGATTTTTGCTTGCTAACTTTCTTGATATTGGTTCGTTGCCTATTATTAAACGTATTTTATCATACCCTTTGATTTCGTTTAAAATTTCAGCAGTGCCTTCTAAATCCCAATAACCTGTTGCAATTGATAATTTTTTATAATTTGGTGCAATTTTTTTAATAGTATCAGCTAATGATGCTCTTCTGTTATCGATAAGTTTTGGATATCCCATAATTTTCTCCCTAAAAGTATTTATTTTAAAAAAATATTTCAACAAATTTCAAAGCAATTTTATAAATCATGTGCTTAATAAATGAATTTTAAACATTATAAATTAAAATTTGAAAAACAAAATTTGTTTCAGCAAAAGTATACCATTTTTAAAATTAAAAAGCATTGTTTTTTTGCTAGCCATAACAATATTTTTCATTAAATAATGTAGTTGCCAAATTTCATATTTGATAAAAGAGTTTTTTAGTCAACATAATCAATAAAATCTTTAACATCAATTATATCTTTTGATTTAAGAAGTATATGAGTATATATTCCAAACATATCTTGAATTAATAAATTTTCAATTAAACTATTATTATTAGAAACGTTTGCAACGATAGATGAGTTTTTTCTTGGTAAAGTATTTGCAACATTAAGCATTATATTGATTTCAACATATTTATTAATTAATTTTTCGTGCAATGACCAAGCACGATCATTCATATAATTAATATGTTGCAAAACATTATCTATACTATTTAAATCATTACAAGCATCTAAATAATCGTTTAGATTTTTTAATTGTTTAGCTTTATCTATCAAATCTTGTTTAAAATGTATCATAGATTACAAATCTCCTTGAATTAATTATACAAAAATTCCCCATGCAAAACAATTTATATTAATTTTATTTGAATTGTTTGTTGCAATTTCAAAGTTAAAATTGTTGATTTTTAAAAAATTTTACAATCAAAAAGAATCAAATGCTTTGGCGTTACAGCATATATTCTGTGTTTGTTTGTATTAATTTCTGCTTACACGCAACGGTGTGTATTGTATTAACAATACTTTTTTGATAAAAGAAAATAATAACTCTTGATATAAAAATGTCAAAATTATTTTGAAAAAAATATAAAGTGAAATAATAATGCCATTTTTTATAAAAATATAAAAATTAATAAGATAATTAATCATAGTTCATTTTGTCAAGAAAAGTTAATTGACGTGGAAAAATTAAATTCAAATTCTTTTTTTTATCATTTTAGACCTTTAATATTATTCTAATATTTGTTGATTATTTAAACGATTATTATGGTAAAATTATCGAACGACAAAAATTGTATCATTATCTATGTGAAAATTTTGATACGCAAGGAGATGTATTTTCATTAACTGAAATTCAAAAAGATGAATACAATAGATTAAATAGAATAGAATGCATTTTTTATTTATTAGAAAATAAAGGTGAAAGTTACATATTTAATGAATTATTTAGCAAGCTTAATTTAGTAAATAATGATCTGAATTATTTGTTAGCTATTATTTATTCACTAGTAAATAATGAATTGCAATTACAAGATGATTATGTCTTTATGATTTGCTTTGATGCTATTTCAAATCAAAATAGTTATCTTAGAAAAATTGATTATTTAATGTATAATGACGAAGATATGGTAGATGTTAAAATTGCTAATTATTTGTTATCAAATAAAATTAAATCAGTGTTGTCTGACAAAGGCATATACAAAATAAAAGATTTATGTTCGTTTTCAAACAATGTAATTTTAGCTTTGTTTTCTCATAATATAGAAAAAATATTAATTGATATGTATAAGTTAAAAAATGTAAATTATATTTATGACACAAGTAGAAAAATCAATAACATTTTTGATTCACATTTTAAAAACGATAAAATAAAAGATATTGTTTATAAAAGATGTGGTATTTGTTGTGAAAAAATGACTCTTGAGGCAATAGCTGTTGAATATGGTATAACAAGAGAAAGAATTAGACAAATAGTAGGGAAAAATGTTGAAATGATTAAAGAACAAGCCAAAAAATTTATAGATGAATCAGAGTTGTTATTTAATATGATGGTTGGCTTGGATAAAAATTATCTTACAAGAGAACAATTAGTTAATTACATTAAGGATGAATTTATAGTTGATAAATTTTGTTTTATGTGTGATGAATTTAATTTTTCTATATATTATGACTCAACTTACGAGGTTCTTTATAATCATAATGATTATAATGTTTCTGAATTAATAGAAGATGTTGAATTAAAAATTGGACGTGCAATCGGAAGTGAATCAATAACTAATTATGATCGATTTGAAAAAGCTATTATAAAAAATAATTATAGAATAGTGCAAAATGAATTGTTATATGTGAAAAAAGACATAAATACTGCTGAGATTGTCATAGAAATTGTAGATGAATTATTTCCTAATGGTTTTAAGTTAAGTAGCGAGGGCAATTTTGAAGCAGTTAACGAAGCTTTTAAGAAAAAGTACCAAACAAAATGTACAATTGGCTCTAAGCATGCTTTAGAATCTGATTTAGTAAGATATAATTATTGTTATATCGATAGAGGAACTGTAGTAAATAGAAAGTATGTGCCTAAACTATCTCCTGAACTAATCGCAGAAATTAACGAATACTTATCTGAAGCTAATGGTATTGTATATTATCAGTCTTTATTTGAGGTGTTTAAAGATAAATTAAAAGAGTATGGAGTAAACAATAGATATTATTTAAAAGGATTGATAGATAGTCATTTGTCTTCTGAATTCAAACATCATAGGGATTATATAGCTACTGGGAATTCATATACATCTCCTGCTGAATTTATTAGATCTGAGATCAATTCGTATGATGATGTAGTAGATTTAGTTGCTATTAAAAATAAATTTCCTGGCATTAAAGATTATGTGTTTTTAAATTATATAACTAAGATGAATGGGGTAATATGGATCAAATATATGAAATGTTTTGTACTATTATCAAAAATTCATATTTCTGACGCGTTTAAAAATACATTAGTAGACAATATTGAATACTTGTTTAAATCATTAAATTCTAAAGTTATTGTATGTTCAAAACTTTATGCGAGAATGAAATTTATGAATGAGGACTTGATGAAAGAGGCAAAAATATTCGATAGTGAATTTGCATTCTTTTCATTAGTATCAGTTTTGCTAGAAGGAAAATATTTTTATAGAAGACCATATATTTCCTGTGATTCATCAATTGATTTGTCTCATAGTTCGTTAATAACAACTTATGTTGGTACTTTGCAACAATTTAATTTACAAATTATTCAAAAATATGTTGATAAAATGCATCTTAGACATTTAGATAATTATTTAGACTTTTTGATATCAAATTCCGAAAATTTTGTTCAAATAAATATTGATAAAGCAGTAAAAAAAGAATTGCTAATGATTGATGAAAATACGATATCCACAATAAAAAGTAATTTGGATTTTTATATAAATAGTTTTGGGCCAATCGATAGCAAAAAATACAATGATTATTCTAATCTTCCTAGATTAAAATTCGGATGGAATAAATATTTATTGATTGGAATAATACGAACATTCTTGAATGATGATTACATCATAGAATATACAGATTCCATGTATAACACAACTGACTTTATAATTAGGAGGAAATAAATTATGAATGAAAAATGGAGATTTCCAGCCGCAAATTATGGAGATAGAAAAGGAATAAGCAGTGGTGATACAGAAGCTTTCAAGAAAGCACCATATTCAGCATTTGCACGAGAAATATTGCAAAATTCAGTTGATGCTCAAGCCTCAGACGAGGCGCCAGTTAGAGTAGTATTTAACAAATTCAATTTAAAAACAAAAGATATTCCTGGTATTGAAGATTTAAAGGTTGCGTTGGCGAGATGTAAAGAGTTTTGGAGTTATAAGGAAGAGTACATCAGGGAATATGAAAAAATAGAGGCGGCACTTAATGAAAATTCATTGGTTTGTTTACGAGTTAGTGATTTTAATACAACTGGTCTTGTAGGTGTTGAATCAAGCAATAAAGAAAACAATCATTTTTTAGCATTAACAAGAGGAACTGGTATATCTGAAAAGGCTGGTGAAGTTGCTGGTGGTTCAAAGGGAATGGGAAAGAACGCTGCATTTTTAATGTCAAAAATTAGAACGGTATTCTATTCTACACGTACGAATATGAATATTGATGAAACACCTGGCACTAATATTGGTTCAATTGGTGTTGCTGATTTTATTTCGGGTTATGTTGAGGATGATAAAGCAAATCCAAATAGAGACTACACACAAGGAAAAGGTTTCTTTAGTAGCGATGATTTTAATAGTTTCTTATCACGCACTTTGGTTCTTGACCCAACACATAACTCTAGAAGTAAAACCAATGGTACTGATATTTATATTATTGGCTTTAGGGATAGCACAAATTGGGAGAAAGAGGTTATAAATAGTATTTTAGATTCATTTATGGCTGCTATTGTTAGAGGGCAATTGGAAATTGAAATCAATAATACGATCATTAACAAGGATACTATTCAAAACATAGTTTACAGTGATATTGTTTCAACAGGTAACAAGAGCAATATTATATCTCAATATAGATTATTAACTGATGGAGATAATGTTAAGGTTTATGATATTGAAACAGACTATGGTAATTGTGTTCTTTATATTCTTCCTTATGGAAAAGATGAAGAGGAATTGGCTACTCATAAGTGCGTAATGGTAAGACATCCGTTAATGAAAATCAAGGATGAACCATTAGGCGCAAGTTTTAGAGTTTCTGCAATGTGTATGATCGGCAATGATAAACTTGGTAAAATGCTTAGATTAATTGAAAATCCTCAACATATTGATTGGGAACCTAAAAGAATAGTTGATGACTCATCCTTAAAGAAAGAGTTAGATGGTGTTTTAAAGGACATTAAGGAACAGATTACTGAAAAGATAATTGAATGTTTACAATTAGGTAATACCAATCCGTTAGATCCGTATGGAGCTGGCAGTTTTTTACCTGACGAAGATTTCGGTGAAAATCATTCGGAAGATGTGGTGAATGATAATCCTATTGAAACTACAACAGTTACTCCGCCAAAGGAAGTAAAAAAGAACTTTAAAAATGCAAATCAATATGATGAAAATGGACAAGGCTTACAACCAGACATTGGAGATATAGATGATGATATTCCAGGAGAAATTGAACACCCTACCGGTGAGAATGATGGACAAGGATGCGAGCCTCACGGTGGGACAGAAACTGGTACAAGAACACAAGGTGATAACGTAATAATGGTTAGATCAAAATTATCAGGTGTTAAGTATAATGTTATTGCTGTAGATAAGGCTAATGGAAAGATTAAAGTAATCTTTAAAGCACCCATTACATTTCCAGAATGCTATTTAAGTATTTGCATGCTTGATGATTCTAACAACCAAGAACATGTTGAAATTATTTCTATGAAGTATAAAGATACAGATATTATGGGAGATAATCCATACGAATATGGTCCATTCAGTATTACTCAAAATGAAAAGGTGGTACTTGAGATTACAACAAACATTAAAGGCTACTTTGGTGCAACTATAAAAGTAGTTTGTATTGAAAGAAAGGCGAAGTAAATATGCAAGTTAAAGATAAAATTTTTCCATATCCTATACTTAATCACAATAGAGTAATTTCAAATTTTGGTGAAGATGATTTCATTTTTTGCTTTACTCCAGAAGAAACAGAAAGATATTACATTTTAAAAGATGCTAAGTTTGAAACTGAATGTAAGTTAATAAACGACTTATACGATGAAGGAAAACTTAAAATTAACTGTGTTGTTGAATGTTCATATACAGTTTTTAGAAAAACATTTGAACTTACTAAGGAACCAAAAGATATAAAACTATCTAAGGCTGACTTTCTTGAAAAAACATATTTTTCAATCTTTGCAACGGCAAAGGAAAATTTTACATTCAAAACCGATAGTGTTGATGAAGATTATGCTGGCATTGATTTTGAAATTGAAAAGTATGATATTTTAGCTGCGAATGATGGCTTTTTTACAACGTTTATTCATCAAAAAGAAGCTGATAATATGGCCCATTCAATTTTTTCAATTGTTGCTAGCCATGATATGGAAGCTGGTGAATCATATATTGTAGAGTGTGATACAAGCAAAAAGATAACAATTACAATGTCTGATGATGAGTATAAGAATTATAAGATAATATATACTATTCCTACATATACAGAAGTGTTTTTTAATATGTTGTTAGTTCCATCATTAGTTGAAGGATTATCACTTTGTAAAAAACACTTAGAGGGAGATCCAACAATTGATTTAGATGATGTTGGAAACAAATATTTATGGTTTAGATCTATCTTAAATGGTTATAAGAGAATTTATGGTACTGATTTGACGGTCGATGAGTTTAAAAGTGTTTCGCTAATTAAATTAGCTCAGGATTTACTTGGTAAGCCATTAGGTAGTTCATTAAAAAAACTTGTAGAAGAAACAAAAAGCAATAAGGATGGTGATGATAGTGAGTAAAATTCATATTAAAATGTTAAATGAAGATGCATTAAATCATTTAAAAAAGAATTTAACTTTTATTACAAAGAAGATTCAAGATAATTCAACCAATGATTGGATTTATACTGAGTTTCCACAACCAATGTTTACTGAAAAGAAATTTGAAATAAAGGATTTTACTCTTATTGAAAATCCTGAATCTAAAGATAAAAATATAGATTTGCAAAATTCCATTGCAATATTTGAAAGTTGTAGAAATTTACCAAGATATATTTTAACAGACCAATGCTTTTGGCTATGGATGCACTTTGAAAAGTTTTATAGTATTGTAAAAAATATGATGACAATTAATGGAACATCGACAATTAATAATATGTGGATGCATGGACAAGGTGTTCGACGTGGATTAATGTTTGGTGTATTATCTCGTTGTTATTTCCGCATAGCATTATCATATGATGAGAGCGCTTCTGATCCATATCATCTTTCAAAATGGGTTATTGAAAATCCCTTAAGATTTCGTGAATTAACTTGGCGTACTTATTCATCAGAAGAACATATCATTAGAGGAGCATTAAAAGGTGAAAAAAGGGCCGTAGAAGAAAAAGGTGAAAAAGTTAATGTGTATCCTGATTTAGCAAAGGCTATATCAATTTTTGGAAGTGTAAGATTGTTAGATTCTGTATCAGAAGAAGATATGGAACAAATGGTCTATGAAAAAATGCTCGAATTATTGGGATAGGAGTTGATAATCTTTATGAAACCATTTGTGAAATGGGCTGGTGGTAAACGCCAAATACTAGATAAAATAAATGAATTTATTGAAGATTCAATTGATAAAGATTCATCATTTACATATATTGAACCTTTTTTAGGCGGTGGAGCAGTCTTTTTTAATAGAATGCCTAGTAAAGCAATTATTAATGATCTGAATGTTGATTTAATTAATGCATATGAAGTTATTAAGTCAGATAAATACTTAGAATTGATTGATGCACTTGATAGACATGCAAATGCATATAATCATGATCCTGATGATTATTATTATGAAATTCGTTCTTGGGATAGAGAAGAAGGATGGCCAGACAATCATTCTGCGGTTGAAAGAGCAGCAAGAATGATTTTTTTAAATCGTACATGTTATAATGGTCTATATCGAGTCAATAGTAAGGGACAATTTAATACTCCAATAGGTAGATATAGAAATCCTACAATTTGTGATAGAGAAAATATTACTGAGATTCATAATTATTTATCATCAAAAGATAACCAAATAGAGATAATGAAGGATTCTTATGAATTTGCAATAAATAAGGCAGGAGATGGAGATGTTATCTATATAGATCCACCATATGATTATGAAGATGATGATGGATTTACAAAATATCAAATGAAAGGTTTTACATTTGATGATTTTACAAAATTAAAGCAAACATGTGATGAAGCAATTAATAGAGGAGCATTTGTAATTGTTAGTAATAATGCAACAACTAAAGTAATTAATTTATTTGAGCAAGATCCACACTATAAAATTTTTTATGATATAAATCAGATATCAACTTTAAGAAGCATCAATTGTAATGGTGGGAAAAGGAAAAGCGGAAAAGAAGTAATTTTCTGGGGAATGCCTAACAGCATTCCGTTTCCCCAAGCAAATGATATGGATAAAATTATAAAATTAGTAATGTCTGATGAGTCGGTGCTAACTGATAAGCAAAGGGCATGTGAGGTAATTGGTGTGAATACTAGCAGACAAGTTGCATATTATTTATCAGCGTTGCTATATTTGAAATATCTTACTCATGACAAGAAATTTACTGATAGAGCCAATGCAATTCGTACTAATGAAGTTGCATTAAAAAAGGATATTTATAATCAATTAAAGGAAAATGATATGTTCCTTGAACCATATAACACTTATAAAGTTAATGGCAAGATAAATATAGAAAATATTAAAAAGAAAATTGCTAATGCAAATCCCAAAATGGCAGAATCAACTGTAAACAGACGCTCTTCAACGATTCGCGCCTGGGTTGAGTGGATGTATTTAATAGACAAAGAAAATATATTATAAATATAACAATTTTGATGATTTTATCTTTTATTTGTGTGATGAATAGTTTTCAAAAATCAAATATTAATAATTTTTTAATAAATCAAATCTTGATATTTACTAACTAAAAATATTAAAATACCTTTAGATGTTATAAATTTTATCTAAAGGTTTATTTATATGGAAAAAACATATCAAGAATTATTAAATGAAAATGATTCGTTAAAAAAAGAAAATGAATATTTAAAAGAATTATTATCAAAAAATAATATTAATTTTAATAATTCATCTCGAGAAGATAATAAAATATTAACAACAATTGATAAGATAAATATTTTTAGTTCTTATTTTAAAGGACGTGAAGATGTTTATGCTATTAGAAGTTATAACAAAAACAATCAAAAAACATATTATTGGGTTTGTGAAAATAGAGGTAATGCTTTTTGTAATTTTAAATGTAACAATTGTGAATTTAAACAATATGCAAGTCTAAAACCTAATGTTTTATTAAATCATTTTAAAGGTTATGCTCATATTGGCATTTATCCAATGTTATTAGAAGATGAATGTTATTTTGTGGCTATTGATTTTGATAAAAGTGATTTTTTTGAAGCAGCTTTAGAATTTAAAAACAATTGTACTAAATATCATATTGATTGTGTTGTTGAAATATCTCAATCTGGTAAAGGTGCTCATGTATGGATCTTTTTTAAAGAAAAAACTAAAGCAAAAATAGCTAGAAAAATAGCTGATTTTATTTTAAATAAAACCTTCAATAACAATAAAAATTTATCATTTGATTGTTTTGATAGATTTTTTCCAAGTCAAGATTATCTTGAAAAAAATGGTTTGGGTAATTTGATTGCTTTACCACTTGATGGAAGTTTAGTTAAAGAAAACAAAACTGTATTTGTTGATGATCATAAAAAACCATATCCTAATCAAATATCATATTTAAGTACTATCAAGAAATTAACTAAAGAAGATGTTAATAGTTTACTTGAAATTATTAAAGCTGAAAATGAATTAGATATTTTACCTAAAAACATTTTAAAAAATATCAAATTAAAATATTCAGATTTTAAAGAAAACATACCACTTTATTATAAAAACTATATAGCAATACCTAAAGATTATCTAACAACAGCTTCTTTAAAGTTTTTAATGCGTTTAGGTTCAACTAGCAATCCTCAATTTTATGAAAAACAAAGATTAAGACAATCAACATATAATACTCCAAGAGTTTATCAACTATTTAAAGAAGATGATAGTTTTATATATTTACCAAAGGGATGTTTAGATGATTTAATTTCTTTATTTAATTATTTACATGTCAATTATCAAATCAATGATTATCGTAATAATGGTCAAGATATTCAAGTTAAATTAAAATATGAATTAAGAAGTGAACAACAAATAGCAGTTAATAATATTTTATGTAAAGATAATGGTATCTTTGTAGCACCAACAGCTTTTGGAAAAACTATAGTTGCTGCAGCCATAATAGCTACAATTAAGAAAAACACTTTAATATTAGTTAATAACATCAATTTGATAAAACAATGGCAACAAAAACTTAAAGAATGTTTAGAAATATCTGATATAGGGCTTTATTATGGAGCTAAAAAGAAATTGACTAATGTAATTGATATTGCTTCTTTAGCATCTTTAACTGATTTAAATATATCAAAAGATATCTTAAATCAATATGGATTAGTTATTATTGATGAAGTTCATCATGGTGGAGCATTAACATATGAAAATGTTATAAAAAATATCAATTCAAAATATATGTATGGTTTAACAGCCACTATTAAAAGATCAGATGGCAATGAAAAAATAATCTATAAAATAGTTGGCAATGTTATTTATGAACAAGAAAATTCAATTCAATTATTTGAGAAAATCTTAATACCTAAATTTACATCATTTACTTTAACATTAAAAGAAAATATTTTATCATATGCTGAAAAATGTAATATTTTAGCAAGTAATGAAATAAGAAATAATCTTATTGTCAATGATATCAAACAAGCTTTATTAGAAAAAAGAAATATTTTATTATTATCAGATAGAATAGAACATATTGTTTACTTAAAAAATAAAATATTAGAATTTACAGATAAAATTTATTTGATCAATGGACAAATGAAAGCTAAAGAAAAAAACAAAATAACAGATGACATATCTAATATCAAAGAAGATGGCTATGTAATTATTGCCACTGGAAAATATATTGGTGAAGGTTTTGACTTACCATCATTAAATACTTTATTTTTAACTATGCCATTTAAATGGCAAGGAAGTTTGGCACAATATGTTGGCCGTTTACATCGTAATTATCAAGGTAAAAAAGAAGTTAAAGTTTTTGATTATGTTGATATTAAAGTACCAATGTTTTCTAACATGTTTAATCAAAGACTAAAAGCTTACAAAAAATTAAATTATCAATTATTAGAAAATGATTTAGAACAAGAAAATAAATTATATGGTCAAAATAATTTTAATAAAAAATTATTAGATGATTTACAATATGCTAAAAAAGAAATTGTTTTGATTGTTAATGATTATCAAGAAAACATCTTTAAAGAAATAATTAGACAATGTAATTGTAAAGTTATTATTTATTCTACAATTGATTTTAATTTAGATAATGTTTTAATATTTCAAGAACATGTTGATTTAGCCTTTAATGCTATTATTATTGATAATAGAATCATTTGGTATGGTGGCATTAATCCATTTAAAACATTAAATTATAATGAATCAATCATGAGAATATCTGATTATCAAATTGCTAATGAATTGTTAAACGAAATCAAAAATATATAAAAGTAATAATATCGTCTTATACATTTTGAAATAATATTTTAATATTTTGATTTACCTTAAAAGTAAATTAAAATATTGTATTTCTTTTAAAAAACTGGTATAATATGTTTGCCAAAGAAGGGAGCATAAAACACTAAAATGACATTGACTTATAAAAGTAAACAACTTCAAAATATGTGTGAGGCACCTTGTTTTTCTAAAGAATTAGTTAAAAGATATGGAGTTGACGTTGCTAAAAAATTACCGCAAAAGATTCAAGAATTAAAATCTTTTGAAGTATTAAGCGATGTTCCAACTAATCCGCCCTTTAGAAGGCACAAATTAACTGGTAATAGAAATGGTTGTTTTGCAATTGATATTACAAAATAATATAGATTGATTTTTAAAGTTACAAATGATGATACAATAATTATTGAAGAATTGAATAAAATAAAAGAGATAATGATTGTTGAAATTTCAAAACATTACGAGTAAATATTATCAAAATGCAGAAAGGGAGGTTCTACATATGAGTAGAATAGAAAAAGAGAGAAAATATATAATTGCACCAGGAGAAACTATTATAGATTTATTAGAAACTAATAATATGACTCAATTAGATTTAGCAGCTAAAACTGGAATTAATAAAAAAACAATTAATGAAATAATTAAAGGTAAAGCCCCAATTACTCCAGCCACAGCATTAAAACTTGAATATGTTTTTCATATTAAAGCTAGTTTTTGGAATAATTTAGAAATCAATTATCAAGAAGCCATTGAAAAAGAAAAAGATTTAAAATCAATTGAAAGTGATATCAAACATTTAGATAAAATACCATATTTAGAAATGTCAAAACGTCATTGGGACTATATTAGAAAAACAACAGATTCATATGAAAAAGTCATTAACTTAAGAAAATTTTTATCTGTTGCTTCTTTAGAGTTAAGTAGTGAACTAAAAAATAAAATAGCTTATAGAAAAAGTAACAATGAACATTTTTCATTTGATGCTTTATATTGTTATTTAAGATATGGTGAAATCAAAGTTAGTCAAGATGAATATCCTAAATTTTCTCTTAAAACATTAAAAGAAAAAATAATAGATATTAGAGCATTAACTAATAAACCATTATTAGATGTTTTAGAACAAGTAAAAGCAATTTTAAAAGAATGTGGAGTGGCTTTAGTCTATGAAAAGGCTTTGCCTAACACTTATGTCAATGGTGTATCTTATAAAATCACTTGTGATAAAGCTTTAATTATGTTAAGTGATAAAGGTAAAAAAGATGATATTTTATGGTTTACCTTATTTCATGAAATAGCCCATTTAATAAAACACAGTCAAAAAGAAGTTTTTATTGATTTAGAAGATGATTTTTCAAATGACATTGAAAAAGAAGCTGATGAATTTGCTTCAAATATCTTAATACCAAATAATATCTATAAAACATTTATAAATAAAAATAAAAAATTTACTGAAGAGATTATCAAACAATTTGCTAAAGAAAATAATCTTACTACAGGTATTGTTGTTGGAAGATTGCAAAAGGATCATATCATTGCTTGGAATTAATTTAATAATTTAATAACAAGAATATAAAAAACGTTAAAATACACGATATTATTTGCTAATTTGTGAAAAAATCACAAAAATTACAAAAATAATTATATTTTTATGACAAAAAGAGTATAATAATTATAGGAGGTGTAGTGTTATGCTTATTGAATTTAGTGTTAAGAACTTTTTGTCATTTAAAAATAAAGTAACTTTATCAATGGAAAAAGGCATTGGCAATGAAAATTTAGATAATATAATTGTTAAAGATAATCTTAAATTATTAAAAACAGCAGTTATATATGGAGCCAATGCTTCAGGTAAGTCAAATTTATTCAAAGCCTTTACTTGTGCCATACTTATGGTTAGAAATTCCAGTTTTCTAACACTTGAAAGTAAATGGGATTTTTTAAAACCTTTTCTATTTGATGAAACAACTAAAAATAAGCCTAGTGAATTTGAATTTATCTTTGTAGCTAATGGTATCAAATATAGATATTTTTTTAGTGCTGATATTAACAAAATCTACGATGAGATTTTAGATGCTTATTATACGCAAAAACCAACAAATATTTTTAAAAGAACCAAAACAAATATTTATGAGTTCAATAATGATAAAAGTAAACTAGAATCATTGAAAGTTAAAAATACTGAAAATAAATTATTTTTAGCAACTATTACTTCTTGGAATTATGATAAAACTAAAGGTGTTTATTTATGGTTTAGTAATGTCATAGATACATATGATTCTTTTAATAGAATTTCAGATCAAGATTTAAAAGAATATAGCGATGATAATAAAGATTTAAAAGAATTTACTTTAAAACTATTAAAAGAAGCTGATATATTAATTAAAGATATTCATGTTGATTATAAAGAAAAAGAAATAGATAGTACGATGATGAATATGTTTATGCCATCACTTGCTAGAACAAATGGAACATTTAGAATGTCTAATGTAAACATTGAATTAGATCATGAAATAGTTGATAAAAACAATCAGTTACATAATTATAGATTGAACTTTAATGCAGAATCATCAGGCACGAGAGTATTATTTGCTTTGGCCCCTTTTTTAAAAAGATCCTTTGAAAGCTCTAAAATCATAATAGTTGATGAATTAGAAAAAAGCATGCATCCAACATTAGTAGAATTTATTGTAAAACTTTTTAATAATTCTAATATTAATAAAGCTAATAGCCAATTAATATTTATGACACATGCTACAAATCTTTTAAGCCTTGATTTATTAAGAAGAGATCAAATATGGTTTACTGAAAAAGATTCTATGACAGGTGTTTCTGATTTATATTCACTTGATTCATTTACAGTCAGAAAAGATGAAAACATTCAAAAAGGATATATAAATGGTAGATATGGTGCAGTTCCATTTATAAGAGATATTGATTTATGGCAAGAAGAAAAGTAAAAAAACAACTAAAAAGACCATTAATTGTAATATGTTCAGAAGGTGAAGCAAAATCTTCAGAGTATTATTATTTTAGGCATTTTTCTACTAGAAATTTAAGAATTCAATTTTCGACTGGCGATAATACAGATCCCAAAGGAATGTTAGATAATTTGTTAAAATACATTCAAAGAGAAGATATAAAATCAGAAGACAATGTAAGAATATTTCTAGTGTTAGATACTGATTTAGACGATAAAAGAATAAAAGAGATAAAAGCAATAGAAAAAGTATGCTTAAGAAACAAGATAGAAATAATAACATCTGCCCCAACATTTGAAATATGGTATTTATTACATTATAGAGATAATAAATTGAAATTTAATAGTAGCCAAAAAGTAAAAAAAGAAATAGAAAAGATAATCGGTAAATATTCAGAAACAATGGATATGTATAATATAATCAGCCCATATACAAATAAAGCAAAAGAAGTTGCAAAAGCCTTAGAAGAAAGGGCTATTAATAATGGGGAAGATTTAATAAAAACTAATCCGCACACTAGCATATATAAAATATTAGATGTTATTGATGATTTTAATATGTTAAAAAAATAATGTAAACATCATATCTTTGGAAGAAAAGATGAAAATAACAAAAACCAAAAATATCAAATAGTCCCTTAAAATAGGGATTTTTTAATGTTTTGCCTTCCCAATTTAAAAATAGTTTTCAAGGGAAAATGTGGTATTTTTTAAAAAATATATTTAATTATTATTTGTTTGGGCAAAACAAAAAATAAAAATATCTAGGAAATAGCCATTATTTGGTGCTTTGGTAGTTTTCTAGATGTTTTAATTATGCACTACATTTATGCACTACAAAAAACATTATAATGTTTTGTTTGCTTTTTAATGTTGATTTGTAAAAATACCACAAAAAAGTTCATGGCGAAACTAATTAACATTTATATAAAATTATTAAAAAAGCCCTAAACATAGGACTTTATTAACATTTTCTCTTAAATTACAAATTAAACGAACCTCCAAATAATTTGTGGTATTTTTTTAATCAATTAACGTAAACATATGATTGAGGAGCACTTTTTAAACCAAATTCTATTAATTCTTTTGGTTCATCATATACTTTAACATTACCTAAATGATAAGCATAGGCTATTTTTTTATTTTTAAAATACTTGTCAAAAAACTTTTTTGTTATTCCAGACGATTCTTTAGTCTTGTTCCACAAATCATTAGGTTTCATAACTAAAATCTCAACTATTTCAACTTCAGCTACAATTTTTTTAACAGGAGCAGTTTCATAAATTATTAGTTTATTAACATCTTGTTTAGCAACTCTAGTTCTATATTCATATTTTTTTGTGCCATTAATAATTTTTTTAACATATTCTGGATTAATGGCTATAACTATATTTTTTTTCATAAAAACCTCCTACAAATTCATTAAATGATGATTCGCTGACAAAAATATTAAAATCAATTTTTATTATATCATTTTCATATAGTATTTTATAAAGTTTTAATTATGCACTACAAACATAAAAACAATTTTTTCTTTTTATAAATTGCTAATATATTAGCATAAACTTGCTAAAAACAACAAAAACAGCTAATATATTAGCGTATGGAAAATAAATACGATATCGGCCGATTTGTCAATGTATTAACTTGGTTACAAGTTAGATGCGATGTGGCCAATCGCGTTAGGAAAAGAAGAAAAGAATTAAAAATATCTCAACAAGAATTAGCAAAAAAGTCAGGAGTTAGTTATGCTTCAATTAGACGTTTTGAAACAACTGGTGAGATATCTTTTGTGTCACTTTTAAGAATAGCTGATGCTTTAGGTTATTTAAAGGATTTTACATTACTTTTTAAAGAAACAGCTATTACAAATTTAGAGGACTTAAAATGATTAAAGAAAATTTAAAAAAACTAACTGTAAAATATAATGGAAAAGTTGTTGGCTATCTTGTTGAAATAGAGCCTTCAGTAATTGCTTTTCAATATGCTACTAGTTGGTTAATTGATGGTTTTGCCATTTCACCATTTTCTTTACCTTTAAGTAATAAAATATATAAAGAAGGAAAATATATTTTTGAAGGCTTATATGGTGTTTTTAATGATAGTCTTCCTGATGGGTGGGGTGAATTACTTATAAGACGTATGTTAGCTAAAAAAGGTCTTAACTATGATAATTTATCACCGCTTCATAAACTAGCACTTATTAATTCAAATGGACTTGGCGCTTTAGAATATGAACCAAGTGAAGGTTTAAAAGAAGAAATTGTAGACTTTTCGTTAGATGAACTAGCCATGCAAGCTAATAAGATTATCAATGGAACAGAAACAAAAGTTGATTTAGATAAATTATACAAATTAGGTGGAGCAAGTGGTGGTACACGACCTAAAGTTCATTTAAAAATAGATAATGTTGAATGGATTATAAAATTTAAAAGCTCAATTGATCCTAAAGATATAGGAAAAGAAGAATTTAAAGCTAACGAATTAGCTTTCAAATGTGGCCTTAATGTTAATGAATTTAAATTGTTTCCATCACAAATTTGTAGTGGCTATTTTGGCGCTAAAAGATTTGATAGAAATAACAATAAAAAGATTCATACTATTTCTTTAGCAGGTATTTTAGAAACAAGTCATAATTTTTTCAATTTAGATTATATTCATTTATTTAGTGTTATTAATCAAATCTCTATTAATAAACAAGAAGATCTTTTAGAAGCCTTTAAAAGAATGTGTTTTAATGTCTTTTATAAAAATAAAGATGATCATAGCAAAAACTTTTCATTTATTTATGATGAAATAAAACATGGCTATGTTTTGTCACCTGCTTATGATTTAACAACAACACCATATCATCTTGAACACTTAATGACGATTAATGATAAAGGAAATCCAACTGAAAATGATTTATTAGTTGTTGCTAAAAAATTTGAATTACCAATCCAAGAATGCCAAGATATCATAAAGAAAATAAAAACAATAATCAAAGAAAATATTTAAACTGTTTATCAAAAAAATACCACAAAAAAGTTGAAAATGAAATAATTACATTTTTTATAAAAAATCCTAAAAATAGGATTTTTAAAACATTTATTTACTAGTTATAGATTAAACAAACTTCCAAATAATTTGTGGTATTTTTTTATTCACATTTATATTTTAAGGAATAATTACTAACATATGATCAAATTGTCTTTTGTATTATAAATGTTAAAACTATCAAAAATTATGATAAGAATAAATCAACTTTATGTTCCAAAAAATCAATGATGTTTAAATGAACAACGCCATTATTTGACATATCAATAGTATCTAAACTCATAACATATTTAGTTGCAGCATCTTTAATTGGAGAAAAGGCTTTGAATTCCCTTTCCATTGTTTCTTTATTTTCCATAATATAAGCCACTTGAATAAAACATTTTTTATTGTTTTTAGTAGCAATAAAATCAACTTTTCCTTTATATGTTTTGCCAATATAAACATTATAACCACGACTTAAAAGTTCAAGACAAACAATATTTTCTAAAAATTTGTCACGATCATAATCATTAGAAAAAGAATTAATAAAACGAAAGCTATTATCAACAGCATAATATTTTGGGTTTGATTTTAAAATTTCTTTACCAGCAAGATTATAACGATTGATTTTTTTGATTAAAAAAGCTTTTTCCATTTTATCAAGATAATTATAAATAGAACTTAAAGCAACAACTTCTTTGTTATTATTGTTGCTTTTTAAATAGTTATATATTTTTTGAGGGTTTATATCATTACCAGCATTAACTAAAATATATTGACAAACTTTATTAAATTTTTCTTTTTCTAAAGTTTGATCTCTAGAAAAAATATCTTTTTCACATATATTGTGATAAAGTTCAATTAAATATGAATAAATATCTTGTTCATTATCAAGATTAAATCTTAATGGGTAACCACCATATTTTAAATAATTATCAAAGAAATTGTTTTTAATATTAATGTTATTGATTTTACAATATTCTAAACTCTCATCATATGAAAAAGGATAAATTGTAAATTCCATGATTCTACCTGTTAATAAAGAAGATATTTCAGATGATAACATTTTTGAATTAGAACCTGTAATAAAGATTGAACAATCCATAGTAGCTCTAAAGGAATTAATAGCTTTTTCAAATTGATAAACTTGTTGAATTTCATCAAAAAATAAATAATATTTTCCTTTTATTACTTTAGTTTTAATATAATCATTTAATTTTTTATAATCATTAAGTCCTTCATAAGATAAATCTTCAAAGTTAATATTAATGATATTTTCTTTGTTAACACCTTTTTCAATTAATTCATTAATAATTAATTCTAAAATTTTTGATTTTCCAGATCTTCTAGACCCCATAATTACTTTAATAATATCTAAATCATAAAAAGGGCGAATTTTACTTAAATATTTTTCTCTTTTGATAAGCATGGCAAGTCACCTCAATATTATTATAAAAATCATATTGGAAAAATTACAAATTTTTTTAAGTTTTTCCAAGATGCAACCAATTGATTGTTTTTTTAATACTCTTTAAAAGAAAAAAATAAGCCTATTTCTAGGGTCTATTTAAATATAGTAAATGTTACAACTATAAAATGATTTTAATTAGTCTTTAAAATTTATTTGCTAGTTATAAATAAAACAAACTTCCAAATAATTTGTGGTATTTAATTAATCATAATTATCTTCAATATATTCGCCCGAAATAATTTTCTTTAAATATTCCGTTGTCATGTCTACAATTTCAAATGAACCATCATTAATTTCATTTAATCTTTCAATTAATTTGTTAATTTTTTCAAGTAAAACAGGAGCAAGTTTTTTTCACCTTCTATATCAAAATGAAGCCCAGTAGGTGAATCTGGATCCGTTGAAAATAAACTACACCACATTTCATCAACTTCTTTATCAATTGCTTGTGCAATAGGATCATTATCAACGATTTTACTGCCAGAAGAATCATTACCATCTTCATCTGTATAATCTTTAAGGATTGGTCCAAAAACATAATCTAAGTCAATATAAATTGTATCTTTTTCATCATTATTCATAAATTATTTTTTTCTTTTCTTTTAGTCACTCTTTCTAGATGAGCGGTTAAAATAAACCAATAGTCACTTTATAATAATACGAAATTTAATATTCATCCTCATGAGTATATTCACCAGAAATAATTTTCTTTAAATATTCCGTTGTCATGTCTACAATTTCAAATGAACCATCATTAATTTCATTTAATCTTTCAATTAATTTGTTAATTTTTTCAAGTAAAATAGGAGCAAGCTTTTTTTCACCTTCTATATCAAAACGAAATCCAGTAGGTGAATTCGGGTCCTTTGAAAATAAACTATACCACATATCAAAGATTTCTTTATCAAGAGACTTTGCAATAGGATCATTATCAACGATTTCACTGCCTGAAGATTCGTTACCATCTTCATCAATATAATCTTTAAAGATTGGTCCAAAAACATCATCTAATCCAATATAAATTTCATTTTTTTCTTCGTTATTCATAAATTAATTTTTCCCTTTCTTTTTAGTCATTCTTTCTGGATGAGCAGTTAAAATAAAACCATTATCAGCAATTCTAAAGGTTATCCAATAATCACCTTTATAATAATACGAATTTGTATTACGTTCAACACCATCAACATATTTAGTTAAAGATTTTTCTAGTTTTCCTTTAGAAATAGCATTTGTTAAAAAGTCTATTAACTCTTTTCTACTTTCTATGCCAAAGACTTTTTTAAACTCCTTAAAATGATTATCAATAATATGTGATATTCTTTGTGTTTCAAGAAACACTTTTCTATCATTTTCCAGTTTGGCAATAAAAATAATGTTATTAATAGTAAATTTAATGTGCTC
>CANQTM010000021.1 GCA_947626825.1 uncultured Bacilli bacterium
TTTTTGTCTTTTTTTTTCTTAATTTTGATTTGGTTACAAATCGGTAACATTTTAACTAATGATTAACGCCAAAGAAAAAGGATTTTTATTTTATAATAAAATTGAAACAATTTCTTGACCATCATTTATAAAGATTTCTAAAACATAACCATCTTTTAAAACTTTTAAATTATTTATTTTTCCATGATAAATAAATGGTTCTCTATTAGTTCTATTAACTTTAAAACCATCATCGGTATAAATAATTGCTTCATCATCGTTTTTCAATAATGCCATAATTTCTTTTAGTGGTTGTCCAATTATTTTATTATTTTGTAGAATTATTTTTCTTGGAATAGACATGCACCCTATATCATGATTTTGATAATTTGCATATTGCCATCCAGGAATCCAAGTTATTAAAATATGTCGGCCTAATGAATCTAAAAATGTTTGACCAGCATATTGATCAGGACCTATATCAATAACATTTCTATATTCTTCAATAAATTTAATGCCATCAAAACTACCAATCATTGCCTGAAAATAATGTTCGTTATTTAATTTACAAACAGAAACAGTTAATAAAAATTTATCATTGCCATATGGCATAAAAGATGGACATTCAGCACATTTTGAATTATCCCAAGAATACATAATTCCTTGATATTTAAAATGGAATAGATCATTACTTTTATAAGTTAACAATCTAGCAGTATGTGAATCAATATGACCTGAAGCAATAATAAGATAATAAATACCATCTTTTTCCATAATAGATGGATCTCTAAAATCATGACTGCCATCACTAGGATAACTAGGAATTATAGGATTATCTTGATATTTTTGAAAATTAATGCCATCTACAGAATAAGCAACACTTATTGTTTCTATCCATTCTTCTACGCCTTCTTGTTTATATATTGAAGCATAAAATAAATACAATATATCACCTTTAACAATAGCTGTACCTGACCAACAACCTTTTGCATCGTACCATTTATCAGGCTTTAAAGCTATAGGCAATTCTTCAAAGTTAATAAAATCTTTTGTTCTTGCGTGTCCCCAACAAATAGCTTCTTTCCAAGGCCCTTCATAATTTGGTGAATGCTGATAAAAAATATGATAATATCCTTTATAATAAACTAAACCATTAGGATCATTTATCCAACCTTTTTTAGGTCTAAAATGATATTTTAATTTGACATTGTAATCCATAAAATTTATTCTTCAAGTAATGTTGTAATAGAATTTGTTGGTAAATTAATTCTATATTTATTATTTTTAATTTGAATAGTGATATTTTTTTCTTCATTTTCATTTAATATAACAACTACAATTGATTTATCAGGATTTATATAACTAGTTATTAAAATATTTGTATTGTTTATTGTTTCAATGCGATAAGCATTAGGTTTAATATAATTAGCAAAATGTTTAACAGCATAATAAGTAGGATTAATATATAATTTTTTCTTTTCTAAGTCATATTGAATTAAGGCTTCACAATAATTTGCTACATGATTTGGTCCACCATATTGATCAAGTAATAAATTCCAATCGATAAATCCATTAGAAAAATTTAAACTATCATGAATATAATTTTTGGCATATCTTATGGCACCATTAAAAGTATTCATAGATGTTTCTAAATTTTTAAATCCTTCAATACATCCTTCAGTAAATAATAATAATTTATCAGGATGTTTATCATGAATAGTTTTCAAATTGTCCCATTTATCACCATCATACCAATGATAAGCAAAACCATCCACAAGATTAATATAATTAGGATCAGCATCGCTATATTCTTGTTCACGGCGTACAATGACATCTCTATTATGGTCCCATAATAAATATTTGATATCAAAATTATAATTTTTACTTTCTTCAATAACTAATTTTAAAAGTTTTAATTCTTCATTTGAACTATAAAGACATGATTCCCATCTAGGATAAGCTTCTGGTTCATTTTGCATAGTAATATATTTTAAAGGAATATGACGTTCTTGTTGTTTTTGGATATAATTACATAAATATTTAGCATAATCTTTGTAATGATCTTCTTTTAATTTGCCACCATGACCTTTTTCATTATTATTTTTATAAAATACAGGCGGAGCCCATGGAGCAGCAATCAAAGTCATTTTTTTTATTTCCATAACTCTTTTTAAGAAAGGATCGATATGTTCAAATTCATATGCAATGGAAAAATCACTACTATCAAATTTTTTTGAATAATCATAATCATTAGTTGAAAAATCACAAGAGCCAATTGTTAAGCGTCCTAAATTATAATTTAAACCATTTTCATTAAATAAAAGATCAATTACTTGGTTTTTATTATCATCATCTAATTGATTAAAAATATAACATGCAGCATCAGTAAATGCCCCTCCAAAGCCTAAATGTTTTTGATGTAGAATTTTATCATCAATAATAACATCAACTTTTTTATCATCATAATTCTTTATTATTTCTTTTTTAAAATAATCATTTAATGTACTAGTCCATTTTTTCATAAATATTTGTCCTTTCATAAACTAATTTTATTATACCATTTCTAAATAAGTAAAAAAAACACTTATGAATTAATTAAAATTCAATAAGTGCAATATTTTAATTATTAGTTACCTTAACATTAATAAATGCATTAAATAATGCCATATCTATTTTTTGATATTGTAATGTTACTGATAAATCTTTCATTTCAAAATCAATAAGATCAGATAATTCACATTTCACGACTTTTAAACACATATATCTTAATAGCCATATTTTTAGTGCATATGGTCCATTAATCATGGTATTTAAATCATTTTTTAATGTAAAATCAGGAAAAATAATTTCATGATAATTTTGAATAATATTTTTTAATTCTTCATTATATGTTCCTTTTAAAAAACGGACTTGATGCAAAACAAAACTATAAGTTAATTTTTGGCGATTACATAAATCAGATGCTTCATTTAATTTGTTAATATCAGCAACAATTTCTTTGTATCTACCACTAAATCTTTTACTATTTATTTTTTTAATAGCTAGATTTTCTAATACTGCATATTCATTTAAACTCATTTGAATTTATTATTTACTCCTTTCTTATTTAAATAAATCAATAATTACCTTGTTTGGCCATTCAAAGTCATTATAAGAGAAATCTCTTTTTAAAAGTATAGCCAGCCATTTTGTAGTTTTTTAGCAAATAATGTCTAATTCCAAAAAGAATTTTATAAATATTTGCTTTATAGCAAAGCTACCTTGTATAATATTTATGAAAGAAGATAGGAGAATATTACATGAAAAAAACAAATTTTAAAGGTACACCTCATAATGAAGGTAAAATTGGTGATTTTGCTAAAACAGTTTTAATGCCAGGGGATCCATTAAGAGCAAAATATATTGCTGATAATTATCTTGAAAATGTAAGACAAGTTAATGGTATTAGAAATATGCTTGCTTTTACTGGAACTTATAAAGGTAAAGAAGTTACTGTAATGGGATCAGGCATGGGAATGCCATCAATTGGCATTTATTCTTATGAACTTTTTGCCTTTTATGGTGTTGAAAACATTATAAGAATTGGTTCTTGTGGTTCATATCAACCTAATATCAATTTATATGATATTATTATTTGCCAAGGTAGTTGTACAGATTCAAATTTTGCATCACAATATAATTTAAATGGTACTTTTTCAGCTATTGCTTCATATTCATTACTAGAAAAAGCAGTTGCTGCTGCAAAAAAGAAAAAAGCACATTATCATGTTGGTAATATTTTGGCTAGTGATGTTTTTTATGGAGTTGATAAAAATAATTGGAAAAAATGGGCTGATATGGGTGTTTTAGGAGTTGAAATGGAAAGTTATGCATTATATTGTAATGCTGCACATTTACACAAAAATGCTTTAACTATTTTAACTGTTTCTGATTCTTTTACTTCATCTTTAGAGACAACTGCTGAAGAAAGACAAAATTCATTTACACAAATGATGGAAATAGCCTTAGAATTAATCTAAAATGAAAATTTTTTTATATGTTCTTTTAGGTATTATTATAGTCTTATTAATTGTTTATTTAATTTTTCATAAACAAATTAATTTTTTTGTTGTTTTATTTTTTGGTAAAAAAAGAATTCAAAGAAAAATATATTTTGCTTGTAAAGCTAATGATTTTTTAATTATAAATGATTTATATATACCTATAGATACTAATACATATAAAAAAATCGATACTATTATTTTTGGAAATAAATTTATTTATATTGTTAAAGAACTTGATTGTGTTGGTAATATAGAAATAGTTTTAGATGACAATAGTTGGCGTGTTATTAATAATGATAAATTAAAATTAATTGATAATCCAATTAAAGAAAATAAAGATACTATTAATATTTTAATTAACAATGTTAAAAGTCTTGAATCATGTGATTTAAAAAATATGATTATTATTCCTACTGGTTGTAATTATAAGCAAATAGAAAATAAAGATGATGATTTTATTGTTTCTGAAAATGAAGCTATAAAATTTATTGTTAATTTTGAAAAACAATCAAATGTAGATATTATTGATCCAAAAGAAATAGAAAGAATATGTAAAATGTTTTATGATGCTGGTCTTAAAATTGAAAAAAGACTTCATAATAGGAATAAATAATATGAAACAACAATTTATTAAATATCAATCAAATTTACCATATTCTTATGTTTTTGGAGCATTTGGAACAATTGAATTATTAAAAAATAAGCCAGAAGAATGTCTATCCATTTTAATAACATCATCATTTAAAAAAAGTTCAACATATAGTTTAATTACATCATTAACAAATAAAAACAATATTCCTTTAATTTGTGATGATAAAATTGTTAATAAAATAAAAGATAAAGATAATATTTTTGTTATTGGAATATTTAAAAAATATCATTTTCATATATCCAATAATAAACATTTGGTTTTATGTGATATAGATGATGTTGGCTTAATTGGAACTATAATTCGTTCAATGCGAGGCTTTGATATGGAAAATTTAGTTCTTGTTAATTGTCCTATTGATATTTTTGATGAACATTTGATTAGATCTACTATGGGCGCCTTTTTTTCAACAAATATTATTTTATATGATAATCTAAATAAATATTTGTTAGATTTTAAAGATAATATTTTTTATAACATTTCTTCTTTAGGTCAAACTTATAAAGAAATACCTAAAAAATCTAATATATCGTTAATTTTTTCAAAAAAGCCGATAAAATCAGATAATGTTATCAATATTGAATTTAATAAAGATTTATCGTTAGATAATATAGTTAATATTATTTTATTTAATTTATATGACTAATTTATTTAATATAATTCATATAATATATTGGTGATATAATTGGCAAGAATAAAATATATTAAGTCAGATATCGAATTATTGGCAAGAATAATGCGTGCAGAGGCTTTAGGCGAAGGTGAAACAGGTATGTTACTTGTTGGTAATGTTGTTGTTAATCGTGTTATTGCTCAGTGTGGTGCATTTAAAAAAGTTAATACTATTTCAAAAGTTATTTATCAAAAAGGGCAATTTGAAGGAGTAGGAAAACCTTTATTTAAAAGTTCACCAACAACTAGGCAAAAAAATTTGGCGAAAATGTGTTTAAACTATTATACAAGATGGCCCGCAAGAAGAGCTTTATTTTTTAAAAATCCTGGAAAAGGCAAATCGTGTCCTAAAACTTTTTATGGCCCATTTATTGGCAAATATAAACAACATTGCTTTTTTGGACCAGAAAAAGGATTGAAAAATTGTAATATATAAATTCATCTATTTTTTATTATAAGGTTGTGAAAAAACTTAAATTCACAATCTTTTTATATTTATAAAGTAACAGAATTTTTTCATTAAATAGTGGTATAATTATTATAGACAAAATTAGATGGCTAAATTGGTGATTAATATGAAAGATGAAACAAAAACATATATATGTATTGATTTAAAATCATTTTATGCTTCAGTAGAATGTGTCGAACGTGCATTAGATCCACTAACAACTAATCTTGTTGTTGCTGATTCATCAAGGACTGAAAAAACTATATGTCTTGCAATAACACCTGCTTTAAAAAAATATGGTTTAAAAGGTAGAGCAAGACTTTTTGAAGTTCAACAAAAAATAAAAGAAATAAATCTCCAAAGAAGAAAAAAAGCTCAAAATTATAAATTTATTGGAAAATCTTGCAATGCCAATGAACTTGAAAACAATCCAAATCTTGAATGTGATTTTATCATAGCCACACCGCGAATGGCACATTACATCGAAATAAGTGCTAAAATATATAATATTTATCTTAAATACATTGCCAAAGAAGATATTCATGTCTATTCAATCGATGAAGTTTTTATGGATGTTAGTAAATATTTAAAATCATATAATTTAACTGCTTATCAATTAGCCAATAAAATAATTAAAAATGTTTTAAAAGAAACAGGTATTACTGCAACAGCTGGTATTGGAACTAATCTATATCTAGCAAAAGTTGCTATGGATATTGTTGCAAAAAGAATACCAGCAGATAAAGATGGCGTTAGAATAGCTACTTTGAATGAAAAAACATATCGCGAAGAATTATGGGAACACAAACCATTAACTGATTTTTGGAGAGTTGGTCATGGATATGCTAACAAATTAGAAGATAATTGCATGTTTACAATGGGCGATGTGGCCTTAAAATCTATTGAAGATGAAGATTTGCTTTATAGCCTTTTTGGAATTAATGCAGAATTATTAATTGACCATGCTTGGGGTTATGAACCATGTACTATAGAATTAATAAAAAAATATAAACCAGCAGGTAAGTCATTAGGCTCTGGTCAAGTTTTAAGTGAACCTTATAATTTTCAAAAAGGAAAATTAATTGTTAAAGAAATGGCCGATAATTTAGCACTTGATCTATGTGATAAAGAATTGGTTACTAATCAACTTGTTTTAACAATTGGGTATGATGTCATAAATTTAACAAATAAAGATATTTTAAATCAATATAAAGGTGAAATTGTTTATGATTATCTTGGAAGGAAAATACCTAAACATGCCCATGGAACAGTTAATTTAAGTAGATATACATCGTCTAGTAAAACTTTTATTGATGCCATAGTAAAATTATATGATAAAATTGTCGATAAAAACTTATTGATAAGAAGAATTAATGTTACAGCAACAAGTATTATAAATGAATCTGAAGCTAAACAAATAAAAGAATACAAACAACTAAGCATATTTGATGATCAAGAATTAGAAGAATCAAAAACACAAAAAGAAATAAAAGATGATGAAAAAGAAAATAAAACTCAAAAAACGATTTTGGCAATTAAGAAAAAATATGGTAAAAATGCAATCATGAAAGGAATGAATCTTGAAGAAGGTGCAACCATGAAAGAAAGAAATAAACAAATTGGAGGACATAAGGCATAATGGGAAAATATGATAACATTATTAATTTGCCACATCATGTATCAAAAAATCATAAAGCAATGAATTTACTTGATAGAGCAGCCCAATTTGCTCCTTTTTCTGCTTTGGATGGTTATGATGATGCCATTAAAGAACAATCAAGAATTACTATCATGCAAAAACAAATATCTGAAGAAGATCAAGAAATTATTAATTATAAACTTAAATATTTAATAAACAATAAAAATGATGAAGAAATAACAATTGTATATTTTGTTGCAGATACTAAAAAAAATGGTGGATTATATAAAACATATACTGGCATTGTTACAAAAATAGATGATGTAGAAAAAAATATTTATTTTGAAGATAAGACAATAATAAAAATTAGTAATATTATTGAAATAAAAAGTTTAACATTGAATAAATTATTTGATCATTTTGATTTTTAAAATAAGAAATAAATTATTTTTTTTAAAAAATGCCTCAAATTAAGCATTTTAAATAAAAAAACGGAGTTTTGCAACATTTTTATTTACAAAAGTTATTGCTTATTTTGAATTGTAATGGTAAAATTTCCTTAGAAAACACTTTTGGGGAGGAAATTTTATATGGAAAAAAGTGAAACAAGATATGCTGTTGCTAGATTTTTATTGGTATTTTGCTTAGGATGGATTGGAAGCTATGCAATCAATCATAGTAGATTGAAACCACAAGGTTGGAAATCAAGAACATTTGCTTATTTCTTCTTGAGTTTTTTAACACTTGGATTATATTCTATCATTGTTCCAATTTACAATCTTGTATTTGATCCAACTGCTGCAACAAATGTTGGCTATATTAAAGAATAAGTATTAATATCATAAAACTATAAAAATAGAAAATGGACTATTTTTATAGTTTTTTTTATTTTTATTAAAAAACTGGGGGAAAAATAAAACATGGATAATGTTATTAAAAAAAGGCTTAAATTAGGCAAAATTTTATTAATGGTTGGTGCAGGAATATTATTATTTTTAGCTATAGTTGGAATAATAAATTTCATTGTTAACTTTGCTAGACATGGTGGTGGTTTTGTTACCTTTATTATTAATTTTATATCAACGATATTTTCAAATTTTACTATTTTAGGTGCTATATATTTAGCGATATCTTTCTTTATTGGCAAAAATAAAATGGTCAATAAAATATTAAGTATTGTATTGATTGTTGTTAATGCTTTGGCTTTATTAAAAGAATTTTTATCGATTTTTGAAATGCTTTTTGTACGCATTACAGATTCCTATTATTTTACAGATTTCTATTATAGAAATTTTATTTATAATTTAACTTGTTCTATTTTAATACTTATTCCAATTATTCTTAGTTCTGTTGGAGTTTTCTTTTGCTTTAATGCTTTTAGCAAATTGAAAGATTCAAATACAAATAATGTTTGTGATGCTGAAACAAATTATAATCAACAAGGTCAAGCAATAGTAAATAATAATATAATAGAAAAGAAAATTTTAGTTAATAAAAACAATTTAAATTATTCTTTTAATTCTAATTTATTTTCTAATTTACTTGATCCAAATTGCAATGTTCCAATTCAAATACAATTAGAAAATGGTGAAATTGCTTATGGCCACCAAAAATTTGTTTGTTCATTATATGGTAAAATTTATTGTATATTAACACCTATTCATTTAGATCCAAATTCTTTAAATTCAATTGATGATTGGCAATTTTGCATTTTGCAAGAAGATGTTGAAACACAAACACAAAATTTGGTATTATTAACAAGTAATAAAATAAAAAGTGATATTTTATCTTTATACAATTCTTCACACCATAATGTAGATGAACAACCAATTACAAAAGAAGAACCAAAACGCAATATAGTTAGATTTTTGCTAGTGTTTTTCTTTGGATGGATTGGCAGCATTATTATAAATAATAGTAATTTAAAACCACAAGGATGGAAATCAAGAACATTATCATATTTCTTTTTTGGCTTTTTAACGGGTGGAATTTATACTTTAGCTGCTTCTATTTGTAATATTGCTTTTGATCCAAATTCAAGAAGTAATATAGGATATTTTAAAGAATAAAAACAGGTTAGGACTATGATTAGATATTTCATATTAGATACTTTATTATATGCATATGACACAAATAGTGGATTAACATTAAAATATGTTGATAATCAATGGGGGTTATCAGATATCACTTATGCTTTTTTGATAACTGAAAATAACGTTCAAGAAATATATGATAAAGAAGCAATGAAAATAACTAATAACATATCTCCTAATGAATTCATAAAAAAATTTATGCAAATATAAAAAGGACTTTAAAGAATTAGTTTAAATTAAAAACTATTCTTGAAGTTCTTTTTTATATAACATTAAATTTGCTACGTAAATTATCAAACTAAATACGATAGCTATTTAATTGACTGAATTGTTCTATAGTAGTATAATTATTATAAGGAGTTGAAATAACATGAATAACGAATTAACTACTAGAGAATATATTTGTAAATACATTGATACTTGGCTTACAAACCATAAAGTATCAACTAATAAATTTGCTGTTGCAATAGGTGTGACTGCTTGTTCTGTTAGAAGATGGAGAACTAATGAATGTGCACCAGATTTAAACTTGTTTAAAAAAATTTCTAATTATATGAACGTTTCTATCAATGAATTATTAGGATTTGAATCTATTTCAAAATTAACTCCTAAACAAACAGAAATTTTATATAAATATGGACATGATACAAGTTTCAAAAAACTTATTGATTCATATCATGATGATGATGAAATTAGAGTAACACTAGATACATTTGTAAGAAGAATGAAATAAAGGGGGGAAAATTCTATGTTTGATTTAAATCAATTTGAAAAACTTAAAGAGAATAATCAACTTGAAGTAAAACAATCTGTTCAGGGCATCCCTAACTCTATATGGGAAACATATAGCGCTTTTTGTAATTCTCATGGTGGTACTATTTTATTAGGTGTTGGTGAAGATCAACATAAAAGCCTATTCACATGTGGATTAAATGAAAATCAAGCTAATAACCTATTAAAATCTTTTTGGGATACAGTTAATAATCAAAATAAAGTAAACGTTAATTTATTATCTGATAAAGATGTTCAAATACATCAAATCAATAATGATTACATTGTTGCTATCAATGTCCATCAAGCTGATAAAGCATTTAAACCAATATATATTAATAACAATCCTCTATTTGCTTATCGTAGAAATCATGAGGGTGATTATCGCTGTACTAAATTAGAAATACAAGCTATGCTTCGCGATCAAGATGAACAATCAAATGATAGTTATATGATTGAAGATATGGATTTATCTGTTATCAATCAAGATACATTAGCAAAATATCGAACTGGTTATAATCAATACCATAAAGAAGATCATCCATTTGTTAAAGATGACAATGAAAATTTCTTAATTCATATTGGCGCAGCTAAACGCGATAAGAATGGTGTCGTTCATCCTACAAAAGCTGGATTGTTAATGTTTGGTAACTTCTATGATATCACTAATGTTTATCCTAACTATTTTCTAGATTATCAAGATCATAGAAATTTAGAAGGAGATGACATGCGTTGGTCATTTAGAATAACTTCAACTAATGGAGATTGGAGTGGAAATTTGTACGATTTTTATTATCGAATTGCATTTAAATTAACTGAAGATATCGCAGTTCCTTTTAAAATGAATGGTATGTTTCGAGACGATTCTTCTCCAATGAAAAAAGCAGTTCGTGAAGCATTATGCAACACTTTATCAAATGCGGATTATTATGGTGAATTAGGACTTGTTATTAAACAATATCATGATAAACTTGTTTTTTCTAATCCAGGAATACTTGCTATGCCAATAGAGCAAATTATGTTGGGTGGAGAATCTAAAGCAAGAAATAAAACTATCCTTAACATCTTCTCCTTTGTAAATATTGGTGAACGTGCTGGAAGTGGATATCCACTAATTCTTAACGCTACAAAAGAAGGAAATTATCCTACTCCCGAAGTTTACGATAAATTCAATCCTGATGTAACTAAACTTACAATTTTTATTAAAAAATTATCGAAAAAGTAAGAAATAATAAAAAAACTTAGGAAATGATGTTTCATTTCTAACATTATTGATGACTTAAAAGTAAAACAAGAAGTAAAAAAAACTTGAAAATACTATACAACCATTTTAAAGATGATGTTTTTGGAAACATTAATATTCAAGATTGATTTGATGCTAACAAAAATTCTACTGCAAGTTATATTAAAATATGGACTGATAACAATTTAATTGAATTTGTTACTGGTTATGGTAAAGGAAAATACGAATTTAAATAATTATTAGTGGCTGTGAAAAAGGGCTATGAAAAACTTGATTTTTAAAAGGGCTCTCCTCGCAAACGTGGGGTTTTCAAAAAAAGCTCTTCAAAATCATGGGGCTTCAAAACAAAAGTGAGAATATAAAACTTACTTTTGTTTTTTTATCCAGATATTTTGGAAAATGTAATTTTTTAAATAGTAACTGCATTTATTAAAATAAAAGTAAATTCAATATTTATTATATAAAACAGATAAAAAAGGCAATTTATTAAATATTTATAATTTTTTTGGACATAATATTTTTGATCAAAAATACAGTTAATTTTATGCAAAATTAATTATTAAAAGCTATTCAAAAACGTGGGGTTTTTCGACTCCACGCCGTGAACAGCTTTTTTTTGACCACACAAAAAAAATAGAGCCTTTAAAAGTAAGACTTCATAGCCCTTTTTTATATAACAAGACAAAAAAGCCCGAGAAATCTAAACGTGAAACATTTTGATAGTAGAATAATTATGGTTTGCAATATACTACATAAATTATTATAAATTGTTTTTATATTTTCCTTAACTATAATAGCTAAGTGAACAATGAGACGTTTGCTTTATTTACAATACAAATATTAGCCCTTATTTCATTGAATTTTTTGAAAAGTTGCTTTATTTTTTTATTTACTAATGGTATATTATCTCAATCAAATTTAACTTTTAATTTATTGCCAATGTTTTGTCTTTGCAATAAAGTTACTGTTTCTATGTGAAAACTTTGAGGAAACATATCATAACAATAAATTTCTTTAAAATCATAACCTTTAGAATTTAAATATTTAACATCTCTAACTTGAGTTTCAGGATTACAAGAAATATAAATTATTTTTTTAGGAGCAAATTTTATTAAAGAATTTAAAAATGTTTCACTGCATCCTTTTCTTGGTGGATCAATAAAAACTATGTCGATTTTATCGCCATGATAATTTTTCATAAACACTTCTGCATCTTCACAATAAAATTTACAATTTTTAATATTATTAATTTTAGCATTTGTAATTGCATCTTTAATAGCATCAGAAACAATTTCAACCCCAATAACTTCTTTAGCTTTTTTTGAAGCAATCATTCCTATGGTTCCAATACCACAATAAGCATCAAGGACTTTTTCATTTCCAGTTAAATTAGCAAGTTCAATGGCTTTAGTATATAATTTTTCACATTGCTCTTTATTTATTTGATAAAAAGATTTAGGTGATATTTTAAATTTAATATTACATAAAGTATCATAAATAAAACCCTTTCCATATAATACTTTTTGTTTTTCTCCTAAAACAACATTAGTATGTCTTGAATTTATATTTTGAATTATTGTTGTTACTTCAGGAAGTTTTTTCCTTATAGAATTTACAAAGTTATTTCTTCCTGGGAAAGAATCAATTCTTGTTATTAATACAAGCATGGTTTCTTTGTTAGCTCTTCTTATCAAAATATGACGAATTATGCCCGTTTGAAAATCTTCATTGTATGGTTCAATTTTGTTTTCTTTCATTGCAATAAGTACTTGTTTAATGATTTTATTTGATAAATCATCTTGAACTAAACATTGTTCAAATGGAATGATTTCATGAGTGTCTTCTTTATAAAAACCAGCAATAATATTCTTTCCTTTTTTTTGTAAAGGAACTTGCACTTTGTTTCGATAAAAATATGGATTATCTTGACCGACACATGGTATAACTTTAACATTTTGAAATTGTTCATTATATAATTTTTGGACTGTTTTTGTTTTAAAATCAAGTTGACCTTTGTATGTCATATGTGATAAATGGCAACCACCACATTGATAATAAACATTACATTTAGGATTACAACGAAAAGAAGAAGGTTTTATTATTTGATTAATACTACAAAAAACATTTCTTTGACCTTCATAATCAATATTAACTTTTATTTGTTCACCATCTATAGCATACATGATATACATTGGCTTTTTGTTTAATTTTGATACACCAACGCCTTCTTTAGTTAGATGATCTATAACAATATCCATAGTTTTCATTTTTATCAATCACCACAACAATTATATAATAATTACCATTATTATTCCATATTTGAAATAACCAAATTTCCCCATTAACAGATATGTTTTTCTTTGTTATGATGTACTAGGGGAGATAATATTGAAAAATAAAAAATATATCTTTTTATTTATAATTTTGTTACCTTTATTAATTATTAGTTGTGCAAAACAAAAAGAAAATAGTAATAGTAATAAAGAATTGGATATTTCAAATTCTAATATTTCTAAAGAAACATCAAGTAGTGTTCTTTCAGTAGATAATAAACCATATTATAATTTTTCTAAACATATTAAATTATATTTAAATCCATCTGTTCAATATAATAATTTTTATTATGATAATGTTTCTAATGAAGGAATGGTTATGAATAATATTTCTAATAAAATTGAACAATATTTAAAAGAATATACTAATATTGAAATTTATTCTAATAATAATTTGCCAGGATTACCATTAAATAAATCTGTTTTAGAAAGTAATAATTTAGAAGTAGATTATCATTTAGCTATTCATAGTAATGCAGGTGGTGGCAGTGGTTGTGAAGGCTGGTATAATGGTTTATCTTATGATTTTGCTAAAGAAATATTATCATCATTAAGTGAAGTATTACCATATAAAAATAGAGGATTAAAAGATGGTAGCAAATCATTATATGAACTTAAAAATACCACTTCCAATGCTTGTTTAATTGAAATATTATTTCATGACGAAAAGGAACAATCAGAATATATATTAAATAATAAACAAAAAATTGCTCAAGCCATTTCGTTAGGAATTATTAATTATTTAAAATCTATTGAATAAAATCTAAAATCATTAAATTATCTTATGATAGAAGATGAAACTTTCAATGTTTAGGTCTTCTATCTTTTTATGTCTAAAGTCATTATCTATTATTTCTTAAATTATTTTTACGATTTTTTCGTGCTTTTAAGTGTAAATGAGAATGTGTATTTGAAAAAATAGATGATACTAAAGCCAATAATATTGATTTATTATTTCCATTTAGTTTATTTATACCAAATGAATAAGATTAAAAATTTATATTTTCTAGACCATTTTAAATGTATATAAAAATGAATTGCTTCTTACAATAATAAAAAGTTTTGCCATTTTGTAGCAAAACTTTTATGAAAATTTATAAAGTTACTTTAAAGTCCACTTTTTAGTTACTTTTTTTGTAAACTTTATTTTATTATAAATAAAGTTTTACTTGCCAATACCCACTTTTTTTACCCTTTTTTCTTTCTAGAAGATTTATTTCTTGTAATTTTATTGTTATTTTTTTAATGTTAGATAAACTAATATTTAATTTATTAGCAATTTCTTGCTGACTAGAATATGGATTTTCTAATATATAATTAAGAACTTTTCTTTGATTTTCATTTAAATTATTAACAATGTTTTCTCTTACTTTTCTACCTAAAACATAATCGGGTTCAAAAGCAAAAGGTAATGTAACTTTAATGGTGCTACTTTCAAAAGAAAAAGCATCTTTTCCATAATGTGAAACAATAATTGGAACGCCATGTCCACTTTGTTCCGATAGGCCTACGCTCATAAAAATATCTTTAAGAGCTCTATTTATTGGAATACTTGTTCCATTATAAAAACTTTCTTTAGATAAATTATATGGAAGATCACCATAAGATAATACTTCAATTCGATCATCATAAATAAATACAGATGGTGGAATCATTTCTATCCAACGATTATGTAAACAAGCATTAATCCAAGCCTCTCTAAAAGATTCATAATCAAATAAAGGCATATCTTTTCTAGATGTAGATGAAATTACATCAACTCTAGTAGTGTTCAAACTTTTAATATATGTTAAAACATCATTAATTGAGTTTAATAAACATTGATTTCCATATTCGGTTCTTTCTGAAAAAGATGATTTATCAGTGCCATTAAACTTAACAACTTTTATTGAAACATTACTTTGATCTGAAAGAATAAAGGCCATTAAATTATAAGCACCTTCCTTAGTGAAAAACACTTTACTTTTTAAAAAACTATTTTCATTAGTAATATGAAGTCCCTTTATTTTGTTATATTCAAGAAATTGATGAAATGTTAAATTTTGATTGTAAGATTTGTAATTTGAAATTAAATCAGAATTGCCAGCTTCAAACATTTTTCTTAATAGTTGTGGCTCAATTTGATCATCTGATGATACATTTCTAATAAAATATCTACCATCACAAGAATAAGGAATGTCACTACCTTCAGCTGATAAAATAATAATATCTCTATCTTCATATTTTTTATTTTCTAAATGTATCATAATTTGCGGTTTAATTAATTCTTTAACACGTTGCCTAATATCTTTAAGGGTGTTATTACCTATAGAAATGCCACAAATGTCACCATTGTCTTTAACACCAAAATAAATAGTACCATGATTGTTTTTATTAAGCATTGCTGATAAAGATTTAAGGCCTTTATCTAATTGTGATAACGATTCTTTAAATTCAATTTCTTCGTTTTCTTTTAAATTAATATTCATATTAATTTCGTATAATGAATTTGGTTATGAAAATAACCACTAATTCATTAATCCTTTCTTAGCCTTTTAAAGCCATGCTAATGGCTTGACCCCTAGGGGTCCTTTCAATCTTAAGTATACCATAAAGTTACTTTAAAGTCCACTTTTTAGTTACTTTTTTTATATACTTAAAAGTGTACTTTAAAATGTAAATACTTGAAATTTGTTGCGTTTAAAAATGCTATTATATTTCTAGTATACAAAATTTAGGTATAGATTTTATAAATAAAATAAATTGAAACAATGCATAAAAATAAACAATATATATAGGAAAAAACATCTAAATTATAATTATATTAGACTATGATAGTTTAAAAATAGATATTGTATTTTCTTATAATTATTTTATTAAAAATGCCATATATAATGGAATTGTGTTTATTCCGTTTGCATCCCCTATATTTGTATTTGCAAGTTTAAAATTATTATGAACATTATATTTATTTTTGTTATTCAATATTTCTTTTAATGCTTTAGCATTTTCATTTGTTGATTTTACTTCAATTACTGTTAATTCATTATTATATTTAGTAACAAAGTCAATTTCTAAACCGCTTTGTTTATGAAAATAATATAATTCTTTATGATTTTTATTAAAAGCATCAGCAACAATATTTTCAAAAATGGCTCCTTTATATATTTTTAAATCGCCATTAATGATATTATTAGCCGAACCATCTTCTAACATAGCAACAAATAAACCAGTATCTGCTACATAAATTTTAAAAACGTCTAAATCTTTATAAGCATCTAAAGGGAGTTCTAAATTTGTTAAATTGTAGCATTTCTTAATTAAACCGAATTCTTCAAGCCATGTAATAGCATTGCTATATCTTCTAGCATTTCCATTACTAGATACTAATTTATATTGAAACTTTTTATTTTCTTTTGCTAGTTGTTTAGGAATAGAATTATAAACTTCCATAATTTTTTTTAATTCTGTTTCGTTGATTTCTTGCATTTCTTTATTATTTAAATGTTTACCAAAATCATCTTTATAACTTTCAAGAATGCTTCGCTGAAGATCCCTTACTTGATTTAAATCATGAGTATTAATAAAAACATTAACAACATCAGGTAATCCTCCAACACATAAATATTCTTTAAAATATTTCATTATTTTCTCATTAACAGAAGGTATGACTTTATTTTTATTTAAAAAAGAATTTTTAATGTGTTCAATTACTGTCTTATCAAGTCCTATTGCCCATAAATATTCTTCAAAATCCATCGGTTGCATAATAATAATTTTTTCAAATCCAGTAGATATGCCTAAAGAAACTTTTTTATTGTATCCTCTTAAGCCTAATAAAGAACCAGTACAAATAATATCAAATCTACCATCTTCCATAAATGGTTTAATAGCTGTTCTTGCGTTAGCACATTCTTGCAATTCATCAAAAAATATTATTGTTTTATATGGAACAAATTTATAATTTAAGTTATAAGCTGATAGTGCAACAATTAAATCATCAACATTCAAATCGTTATTGAACAATGATTTTATTGAAGGATTATGCATAAAATCAATATAAATTATATTTTCATAATAATTTTCGCAAAAACTTTTTACAATCGTTGTTTTGCCAATTTGTCTTAAGCCTTTAATGATTAATGCCCTTTTCTTTATTTGCAAAGAATCATGCCAAGAAACAATGTCATTATAAATTTTTTTTCAAACATTTTAATTACCTCTAATTGTATTGCACACTTTTTTATAACGAGTTTCAAGTAAGGAATTCACTTTTTTATAGCGAGTTTTTTTATATCTTTGCATTTTTTAATACCGAGTTATTAAAAAGATTGTATATTTGTCAACAAAAGTAGATACAAAAAAAATTTATTGTTTTTGGATTTTTAAAAGTAGATAGCATCTTTTGAACGAATTTTGTTTTTCTAATATTTAATATTTTTTTATTAAAAAACCACCTATAAAATAGGCAGTTAAAACATATTTTTATGAAAGTAACCAATCAATTAAATTAATTGATTTAATCCCATCATAAACATTATTTAAATCTTTATCCATTGATAATACTATTTTTTCATAATTATCAGAAATTTTTTTAAGTGGAGTAAGTTCCCTATTTCTTACTTCTTCACTATTCATACTTTCAGTTACTTGTATATAGATTTTATCTGTTGTTTTTGTAGCAACAAAATCCACTTCATTATTATCTATTTTTCCAATTGCTACATCATATCCTCTTCGTAGAAGTTCAAGATAAACAATGTTTTCTATAACATGTCCCCTATCGCGATCTCTTAAACCAAGTAAATAATTGCGTAAGCCAATATCAACAATATAATACTTGCTAAGAGTTCGTAAATATTCTTTTCCTTTAATATCAAAACGTTTGATTTCATAGAAAAAATAGCTTTCTAGTAAAGCATCAATATATGTATAAACAGTATGACTGCTTGGTATACCTTTATTAGCATCACCTAAAAGTCCTTCATTATTAAGTATATTGCCTATATTAGAAATTGAAATATTGCTGCCTATATTATCAACTAAATAAAAAATTATTTTTCTTAATAAGAATGCATCAGTTATTCTTTTTTGTCCTCTACGCTTTTCACGTTCTATAATATCTCTGACAACAACAGTAGAATATATTCCGTCAAGAATAGTAAATACTTTATCCTGTTCTAAACCAACATCAACAATTCCTGGCATTCCACCAAATTGCATATAAATATTAAACAATTCTTCTAGAGTGTGTGGTTGACCATCTTTGGATTTTGCATATTTCATTTTTAAAGAGTTTTCTTTTATCTCAAAATTATGGAAATCGAGAAACTCTTTAAATGATAATGGTAACATTTTAATTTCAACACATCTACCAGATAAATATGTTGAATAATCAGAAGATAATAAATAGGCATTGGATCCAGTAACATAAATATCACAGTTAAAATCAACTCTAAAACTGTTTACAACAGTTTCCCATGAATTTATACGTTGTAATTCATCAAAGAAAAGGTACATTTTTTTGCCATTAACAATTCTTTCTTTAACATAAGAATAAATTTTATCAATGTCCATTTTTGAAAATTCATATGACTCGAAATTTATTTCGATAATTTGATCATCTTCTATACCTGTTTCTTTTAAGTGCTGTATCATAAGTTTCATAAGACTTGATTTTCCACATCTTCTTATTCCAGTTATAACTTTGATTGGTTCAGTATCTTTAAAACTAATCAACTTATTTAAGTAATAATCCCTTTTTTTTAGAGTATGATTTGAATCCATAATTAAATACCTCCGTGTTTATTTCATTATACTACTTTTTTTAAGAAAAACAACACTTTATGCACTAAAGTGCAAAAACTTTTATTTTTTTTATTTTTTTGCATTTTGGTGCATGAAATATTGAAACATTTGTATTTGATATACATACAAATAGAAAGTAAACGCAAATGCATACAAACTAAAAAGCAAAAATAAAAACCACCGAAGGCAAATCGATGATTTTCAAAAAAGGAATATATTAATATTATAAACTATTCATTAAAAGAAAGTCTTTTAACTTTATATGTCTTACTGTACTTGTAGAATAATCAATTTCATCATTTGTTATGAGAACTTTTTGCATTGAATTATCTAAATTATAGAATGCCTCAAATTCTCTATTATATGCTTTATCATCAGCAACACTATATGCTACCTGTACTAGGTATTTCATATTTCCTTTACTAGCTATGAAGTCGATTTCTTTGCCATTATTATCGAAGACATTAACCTTGTAACCCATATAAAGAAGTTCATTATAAATAATATTTTCTAGATTATGTGTTAAATCAAATCGATTATCTAAACAACGTATAGAGTTTAATGCAACGTCTGCATCGTAAATTTTTACATAAAACTCTAACTCTCTTTTTACTTTCGTTGAATATTGATTGATTGTATCAATCACATATGCTTCTTTTAAATGATCTAAATATTTCATAATTGTGTTAATTGAGCAATTCATAATATTCTTATTCACATAATCATAAATAGACTTAGCAGAGAAAATTCTACTGTTGGATTTCAAAACAAAGTTTACCAATCGCCTAAATAATTCTGTTTTCTTAATTTTGTATCTTGTGATTAAATCATTAATTACAATTGTTTCATCTAAATCATTTAAATACTTAATCTGTGCCTCTTTTGTTCTAAATTCAAATCTGTTGGGAAAACCACCATATATTAAATAGTCCATTATAGTCGTCTCAATTCCCAACTCTTTAGAATATTCTATAATTTCTTTATAAACAAAAGGTCGAACTCTGAAAGCAATAAATCTTCCACTTAATTGCTTTGCAAATTCGCTTGATAACAATTTTGAATTTGATCCAGTTATAAATAAAGAACAATTTTCTAATCGAAGTGTTTTACAAGCCTCAGCCCAATCATCTATCACTTGTAACTCATCCAAAAATACATAGCAAAGCCCTTCTTTTCTTTTTTGACGCACATATTCAATAATAGAATTTGCATTTGGCATACTTAACTGTGTAGATTTATTCTCAAAATCCAAATAAATCACATTATCACTCTTTTGCTGAATCTCTGCCTTAATTTGTCCCAAAATAACAGATTTACCACTTCTACGAATACCAGTTATAATTTTAATTAAATTTGAATCATAAAACTCTCTTACTTCCTTAATATAATGTTCTCGTTTTATCATTATAAATCACCTACCAATATAATTATAATGAAAAGTTTTATAAAAATCAACAAAAGTTTTCAGTTATAATGCAAACTTTTACAAAAAATTCAAAAGTTTTCATTTTACAATCGTCATCGCCTTGATCTAAGGCATCAAAAAAAGGTCCTAGAAACAATGCAACTTCTGCACTTCTTAAGACCTATTTTTCTTTAAAACCACATAAACGTTGAAAGTCGAACTCTATAAAAAACAGACTGACACATTGTATCAATCTAATTGTTAAAAAAGTGAAAGAAGAGTACCATTTTGATACTATGCACGCAGTTGCACGCAAATGAACGCAAATGCACGCAGGATAAAAGCAAACAAAAACCACCAAAGTCATAATAGACAATGATGGTTTATTAGCAAATTTATCTATTAGCAATTTTTTCAACAGCTAATTTCAAAACCTCAATGTTAAATTCACGATTGTTTTCTGATTGATCCCAAGTATTTAAATTAATATTTTGAATAGCTCTATTAGGTAAATTTAACTTCTTAATATTCTCATTATTATAGTATTCTGAATACTCAACTAGTGACATTATTAAGTATTCATATTCAGTATTACAAACTTTCTTAGCATTTCTATAAATTTGTAATTTTTCAGTTATCTCTTTATCATTTGCAGAAGAATTTGAAGAACTATCTAAAAGGCTTAAATTTTCAAAGCTAAATCTTGCTGAATCAAAATCTTCTTCTCTATCAAACATTTTTTTATTTTGTCTCCAACGATTTAATCTATCTTTATCGTCAAATTCATTTACACTATATAAATGTTCAATAGAAAATTTTTCACTTAACAAAATATCTTCTAAATAATTATTAAAATCTTTAGACTCATTTACGACTGAATTTAACAAGCTTTCTTGATAAGCAAAGATTAATTTAATTTGTCTAGATTCATCTTTTATCTTGGAATTAGATTTTGCCTTTCCATCATTATAATTTAAATTAAAAATATAATCATAAACAATATCAACTTTTATATCTTCTATAGAACGTTTATATATACCATTATCTAAAGAAATATTAGTAATAAATCCATCAAGTCTTTTATTGGAATTTCTTATATAATTTAATATCAAAGTTAAATTTAAGCGCTTTGCTACCTCTTCAATTTGTTCATTATCGATAAGGTTACTATTAGATTTATACAAATTTAATCCACCATCAAAATAATTATGTCTATTTTTAAATAATTCTTGAAGCATTTTTAAAATGTCAAAATATTTTTCATATTGCAACATAATCCAAGATGTATATAGAGAAGAATTGCATGGCACATTATAATTTGAGTTATTGGTGAAACTATTGTATATATATTCAAAATCAGCTAAATATTGAATAAAGTTGTCTGTAAATTCTTTTGCAATTAATTGATCTTGAAAAATTTCGTTTTTATAAAATGATAGCCATTTGCCAATTCCTGTTTCATTTAAATACATGATGTTTTTATCTTTTTGAAAATAAGCATTTAAAAATATATAAATGATGTTATCAATTGATTTTTTATTATCATCATATGCTTTATATCCCTCAATTTCTCTATCCAGTCCTTTTCCCTCAGCTAAAGATGAAATTTTTTCTTTAATTGTGAAAATATTCTTTATGTTATTACAAATTTTTAATGATTGAGAAAGAATTGAATAAAAAATATCACTTTGTGTTAATTGTATAGAAAGAGAATTAATATTTAAAAAATATTTTAATGATTCTCCTATGTTTGAGTACTCAAGAGAAATAAATTTAACATGCTCTAAAATATAATTATATAAAGAATCATACCAATTTTCGCTATAACCATCCCAATCATTTTTAATTTGTGTTTCAATTTTTTCTACTGTTTTATCAATGTGTACGTTATATTGTGCATATGAGAACTTAGTATCAATTCTTAAATTGAATTTTAATTCTTCAGTTAGATAATCTTCCTCTTGAATTACAAAAGTTCCATTATCCATCAATAAATCATTGTTTCTTTCAATAATATTTTGAGAGCATTTTAATTTTGATAAAAGACTAAGAATTAAAATTATGCTAGTTATTCTTTGTTGACCATCAATTACATCGTTTGTTCTTTCAGAACAAAAAGCTAACGTTCCAATAAAATAGTCTGATTCAGGGTTAGTTTGATATTGCGTAAAAATATCATCTATAAATTTATATAAATTTCTTCCTGAATTTTTGGTTCCCCACACGTAATCTCTTTGATAATATGGAACATGAATTATTTTGTATTTTTCAAACATTTCCCCTATTGATTTAAATTCGTACTTCATTTAACCTCCTTAATATTGATATGTATAATCATCTATTTTTTTCTGATTGTAGTTAATTTTACCTGTTAAAAATAAATATGAAATATAATCAACCGCTAAAGTATAATAATGACCATTTTCTTCCCAAATATATTCCTCGTCACTAGATACCTCTAAACATGGTAATAATATGATTTCGCGATCAAACTTAAAATCCGCACCTGTAAAATTAAAATTAAATATTTTTTTACTAAAAGCATAATTTAATATTGTTGTTAAAAAAACATTAACGCAAGGAGTACAATCAAGAATTCTTAAAAATATTTGATTTTTAGGTATTAAAACCGATAAATGATCTTTTATCGTTGTAAACTCATAGTTATGATATAAAAATAATGAAAATTGATCATTATATGTAATTTTATTTTTTAAAGTTGGATAATTCTTTTTTTCAATATATCCCTTAACACCATTATTTGCTTCTGCTCTTGTAATCAAAGCAATTGAACCATCAAATGGTTCATCACTAATATTCAAATTCTTTGCAGGAAGATTGGTTGATGGTGGTGTTACTCTCAAAAATTCATTGCCTAATAAAAAACCTTTCCACACTAAAAGTTCTTTTTCTTTTCTGTAGCCTGCTTCATACTTTGCTCTCTCTGCTTCATACTTTGCTCTCTCTGCTTCATATAATCGAATAGTTTTCTTTTCGCGTTCTTCTTTGGCTAGATTCATTAATTTTTTAATATAATCAACCGCTAAAGTATAATAATGACCATTTTCTTCCCAAATATATTTCTCGTCACTAGATACCTCTAAACATGGTAATAATATGATTTCGCGATCAAACTTAAAATCCGCACCTGTAAAATTAAAATTAAATATTTTTTTACTAAAAGCATAATTTAATATTGTTGTTAAAAAAACATTAACGCAAGGAGTACAATCAAGAATTCTTAAAAATATTTGATTTTTAGGTATTAAAACCGATAAATGATCTTTTATCGTTGTAAACTCATAGTTATGATATAAAAATAATGAAAATTGATCATTATATGTAATTTTATTTTTTAAAGTTGGATAATTCTTTTTTTCAATATATCCCTTAACACCATTATTTGCTTCTGCTCTTGTAATCAAAGCAATTGAACCATCAAATGGTTCATCACTAATATTCAAATTCTTTGCAGAAAGATTGGTTGATGGTGGTGTTACTCTCAAAAATTCATTGCCTAATAAAAAACTTTTCCAAATAATGTTATTCATAATTAATCCTCACTCAATATATTAACAATATATTTTTCAAAGGAACCATCCTCATCTTTAAAATTATTACCAACACTATCAATTAATTTTTGTTTTTCTAATAGCATCTTTTTAATAGTAACATTTTCTAAAGTAATATCCGCTTCTTCTTTGTTTGTTTTTATTTTTGATGGATCGATTTGAGCATCAGTTTCAATTTCTTTATTTACATCATAAAATTTTTCCCATGTTCTAATAAATTCTGTATTACTGATTGCTTTTTTATTGCCTTCCTTAATTTTTTTCAATAAATATGTTTTTTTATCTTCATATGTCTTATTTTTATCAACCAATCCACTATCTTTTAAATATACATAGCCAGTATCAGTAAAATCATAATAATGAATTACATCGTCTTTTTTATGTGGTTTTGAAGTATTAAAAACAAAAATAGATGCGGGTTGTGCTTTACCGCTTTCAACGAATAAATCATCTTGAGTTTTAATAACAATTTCTAAAGTTGATATGTTCAAAATTCTAGAAAAAATTTCTTTTTTTTGTCCAAATTTTTGAGGTGGAACGATGACAACAACTTTGTTATTGTTTGAACCATCTTTAATTAAATTGATATTTTTTTCAATAATTTCAACTGGTTTATAATTGTCTTCATAAGGCGGATTAAGAATTGCTTTTGTTGGTTGAAGTCTTTCATCATCAATTTTAAATGATGATTTTTCTAAATTTAATACGTCTTTACAATATATCAAGTTATTATTTAATGATTTCAATAGAAAATTAGCCAAGCATAATGTTACCATCTTAGGTTCATTATCATTTGCTATTATTGAATTTAATAATTTTTTATGATAATAATTTGATTCCTCTTTTGTTATTTTATTAGTATTGTAATCAGCATCCATATCAGCAAGCATTTTTGAGTATGCTAACAAACTAAATAAGCCAGTTCCGCTGCAAAGATCAGCAATAACATCTTTTTTATAATCAATATCAGCTAAATCAATCATCAGTTGAGCTATAAATATTGGTGTTAAAACTATTCCTGCATCAGATTTTTCGGCTTTTTTATCGATTTCCATGTACAACGTTTCAAAAAACAAATCTGACGGAGTTATAGCGGAGAAATCATTTGATATAAAATCTTTTAAAAACTTTTGAAAAAGGAATCTATCTCTATCTAAATTCGTATTTACTCCTGAAATTAATTTAAAAGAATTTTTCACTGCTTCTTTTGTCTCTGGCTGTAATTCAATACCATCAATCCCATCATTAGCAAATTTAATTAATTGATCAATTGGTTTTATTTCAGAACTATTAAAATCTATCAATGTAGTCAATTTGCTTGAATCTCTAAAATCTTTGTTTGTTTTCAAACAGATAATAATAGCTGCTACAAAAATAACTTTGCTGTTTCTATTAATATTAGTGTCTAATTCATATATTCTTTGGTTTATTTTTTTAATATCTGCTAATATCATAATTTCCTCCTAGTTATTATTTTTTTATATGTTTTCAATTTCTATATTATTTTCTTTGCACATTTTCTCAATGCGAACTCTTACAATCTTAGTAGGTGTTGCTCTATTATTTTCCCATCTATTAACTGAAGCAAAAACGACACCAAGTAAAGATGCTAATTCGGTTTGAGATATATCTAGTTTCGATCTTAGTTCAATTAATGCTTTTGAATAGTTGTATTTCATGTTTTTATTCCTCATTTTTGTTTACTTCAAAAATATAACTAATTATAACATTATTTTGATAAAATGTCTAATATTTCGTCATAATAATCTCGTGTTTGTCTTAAATTTTTCTCAAATGTTAATTAAAATTTAAACTTCTTTTCATGAATATAAATTAAATACCCTTTCGTCCCCTATCGTCGTCTTTCGTCACCTTTCGTCATCTATCGTCTCCTATCGTCACCAATCGTCGCCACCCTGATTTAAGGCATCAAAAAAAGGTCCTAGAAGAACGCAACTTCTGCACTTCCTAAGACCTGTTTTTCTTTAAAACCACATAGTAAGCGTCAAAATTGTCCATGGTAAAAGAGACGAGGACACAGTAGCAGAATTTTAATTTTTTAATTTTAAAGTTGA
>CANQTM010000022.1 GCA_947626825.1 uncultured Bacilli bacterium
GAAAAAGCCCGAAATTTAGGCACTATTCCATGTTTTTATTTTTGCCTTTTTTTTGAGGATTCCTCCAAAGTTAAGTTAAATAGCATATAGATTATAACGAAAAAGCAATTAATTGTCAAACAAAATTATGCCATTCATTCATAAAACATTGTTCATAAAATTGTTATAAAATTATGAATTGTTATTGCTTTTTGAATATTTTTTATATTTTGCTAATTTCAAGGCAATATTTTTTTGAAAATCTTTAATTTTAAACATAAAAGTCCAATTATTATTACATGTCCCTGGAGTATTAATTCTTGCATGTTCATCTAAACCTAAAATATCTTGTAAACTTATAATTACTGTATCAAAAGGAAATGAATAACAATATTTAATAAGATAATTATTAATATATTTTAAATTTTTAATTTTTAGCTCTTTAATAGTATTTTCTTTTTCAATTGGATTAGCCTCATTTAAAAGCCAAGATTTAAAAGTGTTATTGTCATGAGTTCCAGGATATAAAATATTATTTGGATTTGCATTTTTTAAAGAAATTAAATTTTCTTTTGAATACATTTCAAATTGTAAAATTCTCATTCCAGGATAATCACATTTTTCAATTAATTGAAATACATCATCATCTAATAGTCCTAAATTTTCAGCAATGATTTTAGGATTATTTAATTTCTCTTTAATATTTTTAAATAATTCCATTTTTGGGCCTTGTTGCCAATAACCATTTTTAGCTGTTTTATCACCATATGGAATACAATAATAAGCTGCAAATCCACGAAAATGATCTATTCTTACATAATCAAATAATTTAGTAGAATGATAAACTCTATTTACCCACCACATATAACCATCTTTAGACATTTCATCATAATTATAAAGTGGGTTTCCCCAAAGTTGACCATCATTACTAAAATAATCTGGTGGTACTCCAGCAACTAATGTTGGATTATATTTTTCATCAAGTAAAAATAATTTTGGATTGCTCCATACATCAACACTATCATAAGCTACATAAATTGGCATATCGCCAATAATTTCTATATTTTTTTGTTTAGCATATTTTTTTAAATTATGCCATTGTCTAAATGCTAAAAATTGGATAAATTTTATTGAATCAATTAATTTTCTATTTTCATAAGAAAATTTTTTTAAAATTTTTTCATTTTTATATTTATATTCATTAGGCCATTCATACCAAGCACTAAAAGAAAACTTTTCCTTTAATGCCATAAATAATGCATAATCTTTTAACCATTTGTTATTTTTTTTAAAATAATTGAATGAATTTAAATATTTGTTTTTATTCTTATATGCTTTTTTTAATAAAGATAATTTATTATAAAATAAATTTCCATAATCAATATATGATGTTTTATTAATAAGATTTGCTTTAAGTAATTCTTTTTTAGTAATTAAACCATCATTTACTAATAAATCTAAATCAATAAAATAAGGATTAAATGCAAAACATGAAAAAGATTGATATGGTGAGTCACCATATGTTGTAGGATTTATTGGTAATATTTGCCAATAATTTTGTTTCGCAAGTTTTAAAAAATCAATAAATTTATATGCACTTTTACCTAAAGTTCCTATTCCATATTTATTGGGTAATGCAAATATAGGCAATAAAATTCCACATTTTTTCATTTTAAGATCTTATAATAGCATTTAAATCTTTTTGACATTGAGCATAAATTTTATTAAATAATTCATTAATTGTTGCTTCTACTAATGTTTTATTTGGATCAGTAAATGTCATAGATAAAGCAACTGATTTATACCCATTTTGCACATGTTCGCCTTTGTAAACATCAAATACATCAACATTTGTTAATAATGAACCACCTGCTTTTTTCATTGTTTTGATTATATCACTTACTGGAATTTCATCTTTGACAATTAAAGCAATATCTCTACTAACTGATGGAAATTTGCTAACAGGATTATATTTAATTTTTGATGTTTTTAAACTTAAAAAGGCGCTTAAATCCATTTCAAAATAAACTGTTTTGTCTATGCTTTCTTTTTTTAATGTAGTAGGATGGATTTCACCAAGATATCCAATTATTTGACCATTTATTTTTAAAATTGCAGACTTGCCTGGATGGAAAATTAATTGTTTTGGATAATAATCACTTAATAATTCAAAACGATAACGATTATTATCAAGTCCAAATAAATTTAATAAACCTTCAACAATACCTTTTATTAAATAAAAATCCACGTTTTTATTTTCAAGCCATGATGTTTTATTTAAATTATTTGAAATAGCAATTGCCAATTTTTCTTTGCCATTTAAATTTTCGTTGCTATATACTTGTGACAATTCATAAATTGCAACATCTTTTAATCCTCGAGCTTGATTATAAGAAATTGTATTTAACATTGAACATATAAGATTTTGTCTTAAATATTCTTTTTCAACTGTTAATGGATGAGGCAAAATAATATAATTATCTTTTTCAAAAACACCATAATATTGCGCTTGTTCTTTATTTATTAATGTATATGACAAAGTATTTGTAATTCCTAAATCAAGTAAATAATCATTAATAATTTTTCTTGCTTTTTGAATATCATTTAATCCATATTTTGAAGTGTTAATTAAACATGTTGAATAAGGGACACTATCAAAACCTATTAAACGAACTACTTCTTCAACAATGTCTTCTTTAATTTCAATATCATTGCGGTAAGTAGGAATTATAATATCAAAGTTATTATTTTCTAAATTATAGTCAAAACTTAAACGTTTTAAAACATTTTCAATGTCATTATTTGTATAATTAGTTCCTAAACGATTATTTATAAATTCTGTTGTAATTGAAACATGTTTAATAGTTAAGTTACGCTTATCATATTCATTAGCTTTAGATACTTTTTTGGCATCAGCATATTTAACTAATAAATTACAAGCCAAGTCACTTGCTTTTATAGTATTATATCTATCAACAGCATTTTTGGAATAATTTGTGGCTGCAACAGTTAAAATTCCATATTTTTTACAAGAATTCATAATTCGATTGCCATCAAATAAAGCTGCTTCAAGAGCAATATTTTTTGTACTATCACTAATCATTGTTGAGGCATTTCCAATAACACCTGCAATACAAACAACTTCATCATTGTTAGTTACAGCTAAATCATTGTTTTCGAGTTGATATTCCTTATTATCAAGAGCCAAAACTTTAACATTTTTGTCATCTTTAACAACAAAACTTGTTGATTGTAATTTATCAGCATCATACATATGAAGAGGTTGACCTGTCATTAATGTCACATAGTTACCAATATCAACAATATTATTGATACATTTAATGTCATGTTTAAGTAAAATGTCTTGCATCCATTTTGGTGATGGCATTACTTTAATGTTTTCAATATAAGTAATTGAAAAATAATCACAAGCAGATGTGTTTGATGAAGCATTAAATTTGCATTCTCCTTGACGATTAATACTAAAATCATCTTCTTTAATAATTTTAGTATTTAAAATAGCAGCTACTTCTTTAAATAAATGATGTAATCCAAAAACATCTGCTCTATTTGGAGTTATTGAAATATCAATAATAGTATCATCAAGATTTAAATAACCAAGAGGATTATCATTGCCAACAGGGGCATCAAGTGGTAATTCTTCAATACCTGCTTTTTGATAATCAGTTAATTTATCTTCATCAACTCCAAGTTCAAGTAATGAACATAGCATGCCATTTGATTCAACACCACGAATTTCACTTTTAGAAATAACAATGCCTTTGGCTGGTAAATTAGCGCCAGGCAAAGCCACTATTACTTTTAGGCCTTTTCTACAATTTGGTGCACCACAAACAATTTGTAATGTTTCTTTGCCTATTGATGTTTTTGTAACATGTAAATGATCAGAATTTGGATGTTTTTCACATTCAATGACTTCGCCAATAACTAAATTATTACCACTACTTAATGGATGAAGTCCTTCAATTTCAAAACCTGCTAAAGTTAATGCACTGCAAATATCTTCTAAAGAATAATTTTTTAAATCAACATATTCTTTTAATAATTTATATGAAACTATCATTGTAAATCCTACCTTTCTTTAACAAATTGTGAAATTACACGTAAATCATTGTTATATAAATTTCTAATATCGTCAAAGCCATATTTAAGCATAGTAATTCTATCAACACCAAAGCCAATAGCAAATCCTGAATAAATATTTGGATCATAACCAGACATTTTTAAAACATTAGGATGAACCATACCAGCACCTAAAATTTCAATCCATCCTGTTCCTTTACAAACTGGACATGTTTTATTATTATTACAAGAACAACTTACATCAACTTCAACACTTGGTTCAGTAAATGGAAAATATGAACTTCTTAATCTAATTTCTCTTTTTTCTCCAAACATTTTTTTGGCAACTAAATCTAGTGTTCCTTTTAAATCGGCAAGTGTTACATGTTCACCAACGACTAAAGTTTCAATTTGCATAAATTGATGCGAATGAGTAGCATCATCATCATCACGTCGATAAACTTTACCAGGGCAAATTATTTTAAGTGGTGTTTTTAAAGTGTTTGCTTGCATGGCTCTTGCTTGAAGACCAGATGTTTGAGTTCTTAGTAATAGATTTTCAGTTATATAAAATGTATCTTGCATAGCTCTTGCAGGATGATTTTTTGGAATGTTTAGATATTCAAAATTATATTTATCAGTTTCTACTTCTGGTCCTTCAACGACACTATACCCAAGTGGAACGAAAATATTGATAATATCATCAACAACAATATTCATTGGATGTTTACTAGCACTTTTAAAATTATATCCTGACAATGTAATATCAATTTTTTCTTCTTTTAATTTATTTTCAAGTTCAATATCTTGAAGTTCTTTCATACGACTATCAATCAAATTTGAAATAAAGTTTTTTGTTTCATTAATCATTTGCCCCATGATTGGTTTTTGATCATTAGCTACATTTTTTAGTTCCATCATAAAAGATGACATTACACCTTTTTTTGATAAATATTCATTTCTAATGTCGCTTAATTCTAAAGATGAAGTAACTTTGTCAACTTTTTGTTGCACTTCTTGTTTTAATGTTTCAAGTTTTTCTTTAAGCATTGTTGTTTGCCTCCTTTTAAAATAAAAAACGTCCTCAAACAATGTTCTAAGGACGAAATAATCGCGGTACCACCTTAGTTCATAACAAATGTTATGCACTTAAATATTAATAAGTTGCTCCAATGGTGAATTCATCAGGTTTCATTAATTAGTTTTCAGCACCCTAATCTCTCTTTAAATGAAATAACTGACCATGTTCATTATCAACGCAAGTTAATTATACTTTTTTTGCATAAAATTCTCAAGTTTTTTTTATTTGTAATATTTACATATATAGAAGCAAATTATCTTTTATATTGTTAAGAAATTAATTATTCGATTTAAATTAATTATTTTTTTAAATTAAGGGCATAATTCAAATAAAAAATTAGATGTGTTTCTTGAATTTTGACATTATTTATATTATGATAATAAATTAAGAAATCCACACAATAATGGAGGCCTTGACTATGAAAATAAAAAAAGTCTTTAACATATTAAGAAGTATAGCTATTGCCTCAATAGTATGTACTTTTATAACGACAGTTTTTATGTTAGTTCAAGCTGCATTACCATCTCAAGAAAGTGGTAAAGTAAGTGGTGCATTAAGTGGTTCAAGAACTGATGAAATTATTGTAGAAGATAATCAAGTAGAAATACAAACAAAAAAAATTTTATTAAAAGTTCAAAATAAATATGTTGGTGAAAAATTAAAACCAACATTGACATATATTCCTAGTGAAAGTACAGATAAAGGTGTTAAATACACATTAAACAATAATGATGTTGCTTTTTTAGATAATGATGGATATTTGAATTTTACTAAACCAGGTTATGCAAAAATTGTTGCAACACTAGTAAGTAATCCAAATATTACAGCAAGTTATGAATTTTGTTGTCTTGGGCAACATCCAAGTAAAATCACAAATTTAAAATTAGAAAATAATGTTTTTAAGATTGGAAAAATTGATAATATTACTTTACTTGACCAAAATAATGAACAAGTTTTTTTAAATGATATGAATATTTCTTATGAAAATAATGATAATTTTGAAATTGTTAATGAAAAAATAATTCCTAAAAAAATTTCATCATCAACATTTTCAATATCACATGATAAGATGGCTCAAACATTCAATTTTAAAATAACAATTGATGAAAATCCAAATTATCATCCATTAAATGAAATTTTGTTAAATAAAAATGTTCTATCTGATGATAATGTTTATAACATACAACCTAATACTATTTTTGATTTTCATAATTTAATTATATATGATTCATCTAATGAAAATGCTTTTAATGTTGAGATAATTAATCCTAATAACAATGTTATTTTAAGTAAAGAAAACACTAATTTATATAAGGCAAACAAAGTTGGTTCATGTGAATTAAAAATATCTTCAATTTTTAATAAAGATATAACTAAAACAATTAAAATTAATGTTTTTGTACCAAAACCAAGCAAAATATCGATTTATACTGAAAATATTATTGTTGTTGATGCTCTTTATCACTTGAAAGTTTTTGGTGATGATAATTATATAGATAATGTAACATATGAAATAGTTAAAGGAATAGCCATACTTGACAAAAGTTATTTTCGACCAAAATGGTTGGGCAAATTAGTTATTAAAGCCACATATAATGATGACCCAAATCTTTCAACAACTATTACCTTGAATGTAAGATTATATGGGACATTTGGACAATTTGTTAGAAAAGTTATCGGACATTTTCTATTATTTACTGTTTTAGGAATTGGCTTTTATTGTGTATATTTATTTTTAATTAAAAAAAGATGGTTAGCCATACCTCTTTCAATTATAACTGGATTTATACTTGCATGTACATCGGAAGCTTTACAACTTACAGCTGATGGCAGATTTGCCTCATGGACTGATGTATTTGTTGATTTCTTTGGATTTTTTGGTGGAGTTATTGTGACATTAATAATTTTTGCACTTGTCTTTTTAATAACTAAATTAACTAAAAAATATGAAACAATTAAATATTGTTTTGATTCGTTATCATATAAAACTATTTTTAAACCTACAAATAGTGTTTTAAAAGATATAAATAATTAATAACTGAAATTTGTATATCATAATAAAGGAAACTTATACTTATTATGAAATTGATTCAATAAATATCATTCAATTTACATTAAATGATAATAAAAAATTTTAAGATTGAATGTTTATTCTATTGAAAAAAATTAAGTGGTACCTTACTTTTATAACATTTTAGAATCATTTTTTACTAAATTTAATTACAATAAAATGTAAAATAACTTGTTTATACATGTTTTCATTGTTAAAAAAATAAAAATTTAGAAATCTCATTATATATATGCTAATAGTTTTTTGTCATTGATAATGTTATTTAATGCAACTATAGGTTGCGTGTTTTCAAAGTATAATTGGTAGTGTATAAGTGATGAAACTAATATAATATTATACGAGGTGATTAACTAAATGGAGTTTAATGAAAAATTAGTAAAACTTAGAAAAGAAAAAGGAATGACACAAGAAGAACTTGCAAATGAAATAGGTGTTTCTCGTCAAAGTGTTTCTAAATGGGAGTTAGGAGAATGTGAACCTGATATTGCAAAATTAAAAGAAATTTCAAAATTATTTCATGTAAGTACTGATTTCTTATTATTAGATGATGAAGAATTGCATCAAGATGAAAAGAAAAATACCTCTACAACAATTATTAAAATTATACCTTCAATTCTTATTGGTTTGGGAGGAATTGGTATAATAGTTTCAATTATTTTAGCTTTTTTGTATCCACATTATGATTGTGGATTAAATTGTGCATCGATAATAGGTTATTTATTTTTGGATTGGTGTAGCAATGCAGTTCTATGGCGTTTTGGCTTATTTTTACCAAGTTTTTTATGTGTTTTAATTCCAATTGTTTTATTTTTAAAAGAAAATATTAAGAAAAATAATAAATAAAATTTTATTTTAAATTTTTATTAGGATTATTAAGACATTTTAGTATTACAATATTTTATTCTTATAAAAAACATATATAATGAATTTAAAGGAGGACGAAAGTAAGAAGTATGAATATTAGTTATATGTTTAAAAACAAAGCTAGTAAATTATTTTTAAAATTATGTGTGGTTTTCTTTTGCATTTTTGGAATCGTAGGGTGTTCAAATACCAGCAATTCTTCAGAAACAAATAATGTAAAATATCAATATTTGTATGAAAAAGATTATGGTGAAAATTCGAAAAAAATAATAAATAATAAAGATGAATTAACCAAACAAGAATTATCTGTTTCTTGTGACCTAACAAAATATGATGAAACATATTTTTTAAACAATTATCTTTTGTTATTTAAATTTAATACATATTATGAAGAATCTAATTTAAAAATACAAGATAGCAAAATTATTAATGGTAATCAATTGTTAATTGATATATCGATTGATTCTCCAATTTATTATGAAGATCAACCTTTTGACGCTCAAATTTCATCTGAATTATTATTTGTTGATATTTCAAAAGATAGTGTCACTAATATTGAAAAATTAAATGTAGGTATATTAGTTATAAATTCTAGATTTGAAGATGTGTATCGTTCTGCATATTACGATTGTGAAAAGATGAATAAATAAAAAATTTAAATTGCTATTTTAAAAATTATATAAAACTATTCAACATTTGATAATTTTACCAATAATGAATAGTTTTTTTAATTTTATTATTTTTAAAATTAATATGACCATATAAATATTAAAAAAATTTATCTAAAATATTTAGTTTTAATAAAATCAGATTATTCATATATTTTAATGTGATGATTATGATAAAACAAAATCTTAAAAAGAAAATAAATTTTTATAGTTATTTTATTTATTTTATAATGGTAGCAATAATTGCTAAACTAAGTTATATTCAAATTATTAATTATCAAGATATAAATAAACTAGCAAATGATTCTTGGGAAAGATCATTTCCTTTAGAACCATCGCGAGGAATTATTTATGATAGCAACTTAAATGAAATTGCAAGTAACTTGGCCTCAATGTCAGTTTTTGTCATTCCTTCACAAGTAAAAGATGCCAATTTAATGGCTTCAAGTTTATCAAAAATATTAAATGTTAATGAAAAAAATATTTATAATAAAATAACTAAAAAAACTTCAATTGTTAAATTATTTCCAGAAGGAAAAAATATAAGTAATGAAAAAGCCAAAGAAATAAGTAATTTAAATTTAAAAGGCTTATATCTAGTTTATGATAATAAAAGATATTATCCATATAATGAACTGCTTGCTCATAGTATTGGTTTTGTTGGCATTGATAATCAAGGTTTGGCTGGCCTTGAAAGTAAGTATGAAAATATTTTAAAAGGACAAAAAGGGGCATTAAACTATAAATTAGATGCTAAAGGTGGTTTATTAGATGGAATGTCAAGTGAAATAATATCTCCAGTTAATGGTTTTAATATTAAATTGACAATTGATTTAAAAATTCAACAAATATTAGAAAGAGAACTTAGAAATGCTTTTCAAAAATATAGTGCCGAAAGTATTTATGGAATTGCCATGAATCCAAATAATGGTGAACTATTAGCAATTGCAAGTTATCCTTCGTTTGATTTAAATAATTATACAAATTATAGTCAAGAAATATATAATAGAAATTTACCTGTTTGGAAATCATATGAACCTGGATCGACATTTAAAGTTTTTTCTTTTGCTGCTGCACTTGAAGAAAAGAAAATTGATATGTTTAAGGACACATATTATGATGATGGAACAGAAATTGTTGATGGCTTCACTATAAAATCATGGAAAAAAGGTGGTCATGGTTTACAAACATTTTTGGAAGTACTTGAAAATTCATCAAATCCTGGATTTGTTGAGATATCACGTCGTTTGGGAAGAGAAACATTATATAATTATGTTAAAAAATTTGGCTTTAGTAAAAAAACTAATGTTGATTTGATTGGTGAAGCTTCTGGTATTTTCTTTGATTTTGATAGATATAATAATCTTGAAAATGCTACAACATCTTTTGGACAAGGAATTTCTGTAACACAAATACAAATGATAAGAGCGTTTTGTAGTGTTATTAATGGAGGTGTTTTATATCGTCCTAAAATAACTAAAGCCGTAATGATGCCATATAGTAATGAAATAATTTATGAAGTACCAACAATTATAGATAATGAACATGTTATTTCTAAAGAAACAAGTGAAAAAATGCGTTATGCTTTAGAAAGTGTTGTTGCACATGGTTCAGGTCGTAAGGCTTATATGGAAGGTTATCGTGTGGGTGGAAAAACTGGGGTTGCCTCTTGCTAAGCACTATAATTCAAAAAAAATTTAAAAAAATAAAGTAAAAATCAAATTTAAAACGTATTATAAATAAGAGGTTCTAGAACTCTAAGGTCAAAGACCTTAGCTGATAAGGTGACTTATCGCTGTGTTTCGTTTATCGTTCCTATGTTCACGTTAAAAGGAAAGTAGAACATCCTTTGCTCAAGGTTATTAGAGCATTAACTACACCTATTTACATTTTGGTGTAGTTTTTTTAAAAAAAACACGTTCGACAATTTACTTTTTGTTTTTCCATAAAATTCATATCAAACGGAACACTTTTGTTGACAATTTGAGATTATTGATATATAATATTAACAATAAAAGAATGAAAGAGGTGTCAAAATGAATAAAAAACCATATTCTTCATCAATTAAAAAGACACCATTTAAATACACAATATCAAAAAAAATCGCAAAACTTATGTTGGAAAAACTTGATAGAAATGAAGTGTATAACAAGTGTTTTAATGAAAATTATGTTGAAATTGATTCATTAGAAAGACGAAGAGAAGTTACAAATGTAATTTATGAAAGATTATTGGAACTTGATCATTTTTTGTTAGAACAATTTTATGATGGTGATGTTGTAACTTCTAAATTTATTTTAGTTTATGCAATTGCTAAAAATGATTCTTTGTTTTTTGATTTTTTATTTGAAGTATATCGTGAGGCATTATTAGGAAATAAGAATTATATTTCTATGGATGATTTTGAAACATTCTTTGCATCAAAAAAAGAAAGTGACATAATAGTTTCAAAATGGGGACACTTTACAATTGAACAATTATCTAAAGGATATAGAAATATATTAGTTGAATCTGGATTAGGAATTAGAGTAAAAAGAAATATAGAAGTAATTAGAACTACAATTCATCCTTCCGTTGAAGAACACATTCAATTGATAGGTGATAGAGAATTTTTACAAGCATTATTAGGAGTGAAGTAATTATGGGTGAAAGAAGTTTGAATGAACGATTCATTGATCTTGAGGATAGAATGATTTCTGTTGAATCATTAACAAGATATGGCACAGCCAATGATATGAAGTTTTATATTTTTGATTATAATCCAAAGGATGAAAACGCAGTTAGAAATGAAGTAAAAAAACTAAAAAATAGAAATACAAATATAATTGAGTTTGATCTTTATGAAATGATGCTTGAAATTATAGAAACGCAAGGATATATGGAAGATGTAATTAGAGCTGAAACAGAATACGATAAAGAACATTTGTTATCCGAAATTTTTCAACCAATTTTATCTGTTGAAGAATCAGATAATGAGTTCTTAGAAATGTTTAAATTAAGAGCAGTTGATGATGGAACAAAAATCATTCTAATTACAGGTGTTGGAAAGGCTTATCCAGTAATTAGAAGCCATACAATACTGAATAATTTGCAAAGCATTTTTAGAAAGAATCCTGTTGTTATGATGTATCCAGGAAGATATGAAACAAAAAAAGCAATGACATTAAGATTGTTTGATAGATTAGATGATGATAACTACTATAGGGCGTTCCCACTAGTTGAAAGGAGAAGTAGCAAATGATTATAAAAGATTTATTTAAAAAACCTATTGATAGAAGTATTCAAGGTGTAGTCACTATAGGTAATGAAGATGAAGAACAAAAATGGCAAGAATTAGAAGAGTATGTTTGCACTGAAGAAATAACAAAACAATTTAGAATTTTCTTTAGAAAATATCGTGAATCAATTAATAATCCTACTGAAAAAATGGCTACATGGATTACTGGTTTTTTTGGATCAGGTAAATCACATTTTCTAAAAATATTAGGCTATATTCTCGAAAATGAAGAAGTAGTTGGAACAAGAGCTGTAGAGTATTTTAATGATAAAATTAAGGACGAAATGTTGCTAGCTGATATGAAAAAATGTGCTTCAGCAAATAACAAAGTTGTCTTATTTAATATTGATTCAAAAGCAAGATCTGATTCTAAAAATAAGACTCAAGCGATTATGGATATTATGCTAAGAGCTTTTAATGAATCCATTGGATATTGTGGTGATAGACCATGGGTAGCAGATCTTGAAAGAATGCTCGATGAAGAAGGATTACTAAATGATTTTGTTACTAAATTTGAAGAACTTTCTGGACGTGATTGGAAAGCTAATCGCTCTAAATCAGCTTTAAATAAAAAGTTCATAGTTGATGCTTTAGTAGAAGTCAGGAATGTTCCAAGAACAGATGCTGAAGCTTATGTTAATGATCAAATAAATAATTACACAAATTCTACTGAAGATTTTGCTAAGATTGTTAACGAATATTGTAAAAAGAATAAGGCAAGAATCATTTTCCTAATGGATGAAGTTGGACAATTTATAGGTGATAATACACAATTAATGTTAAATTTACAAACTTGTGTTGAAGATTTAGGAAAATATTGTAAGGGACAAGCATGGGTTGTTGTTACATCACAACAAGAATTGAAAGCTATGATTGATTCTACTAAAGATAAACAACAGGATTTTTCAAAAATTCAAGCAAGATTTGATACTAGAATATTATTAAGCGGAGCCGAAGCGGGAGAAGTTATTAAAAAACGTATTCTTGATAAAAAGGATAATGCAGTTAATCCTTTAAAATCATTGTATGATAGTAATGAAAATAAAATATCTAACTTAATTATGTTTGCTGGCAGTCCAACTTGGAGTGGATATAAAGATGCTGAAGATTTTAAAAATGTTTATCCTTTCGCACCATATCAATTTGAATTACTTCAAAAAGTTTTCACAGCAATTAGAGAGCATGGCATGTCTGAAGGTAAACATCTTGCACATTCAGAACGTTCACTTTTAAGTGCATTCCAAGAATCAGCTAAAAAATATAGTGATGCTGAAACAAATATATTAATTCCATTTGATAGCTTTTATTCAACAATTGAGCAATTTATTGATTGGGACGTTAAGACTGTTTTTACTTCAGCTGAAAATAAAGCAACACTTAGTGATTTTGATTTAAGAGTTCTAAGAATTTTATTTATGATTCTTCATGTAAAAGAAATGCCCGCTACAATAGATAGAATTGCAACATTGATGGTTGAATCTTTAAATGAAGATAAAGTTTTATTGAAAAATAAAATAGCTGAATCTTTAAAAGTTTTAGAAAAAGAAACATTAATTCAAAAAAATGGTGATGAATTTGATTTTTTAACTAATGAAGAACAAGATGTTAATAAGCAAATTAATCATGTCGATTATAATGAAGGCGAAGTTAAAAGAAATATTTTAGACATTGTTTATGATAAAGTTCTTGAGCTAACAACTAAATTTCGTTATAAAAATAGATATGATTTTTCACTAAATAGATATGTTGATGATGAATTAAAAGGTAGTCATGGACAAGATAATATCTCTATTAAAATTATGACTAATTTTTCTGGAATTTCTGATCCAACCATGTTTGCTTCAGAATCTACAAGAAGCAATGCTCTAGTTGTTGATTTAACTGAAGGTAATTTTATTGAAGAATTAACTAGAGCAAACAAAATTTCACTTTATAAAAGAAACAATAGCAGTTCTTTATCTGTTTCAATGACTGAAATTATGGCAAAGAAATCAGCTGAGCTTTCAGAAAGAGTTAAGAGAGCTGAAGAAATTATTAAAGAGTCACTTAGATCAGCACCAATTTATTTTAATGGAAATATAATTGATATAAAACAAAAAGATGGTAAAGATAGGTTAAATGATGCCTTAAATCAAGTTGTTGAACAAGAATATTATAAATTAGGATACGTGTCTTATTTTTATCAAGACCAAAAATCAATTTTAGAAGTTTTAAATTCTAATAATAATGGATTGTTTGGAAATGACATTGCAGGAGATGCAAATGAAAAAGCATTTCAAGAAATTTTTGATAAAATAAAAAATGATAAAAATATTGCTAAAAGAACAAATGTTAAAGAATTATTGGATCATTTTTCTAAAAAACCATTTGGTTGGAGAGATTTAGATGTTCTTGGTATGGTAGCTAAATTATTTAAATTAGAATTACTTCAAATATTTATTCATGATGTTCTTGTTGATGACAAAAATTATAGTTTTAAAAATGATTTTGTAAAGAAAAACAGTCTTGATACAATGGTAGTTAGAGTTCAAGAAAAAATAGATGAATCAGTATTAATTCAAGTAAAACAAATTATGAATACAATTTATTCATTATCACTTCAAATAAATGAATCTGAAATGAAAAAAGAGGTATTAAATTTCTTTACTAAAAAAAGAGATTTTTTAAGAAATTTAAAGATTAAATATGGTAATGAATTTGCAGGAGCATCTTGCGTTCCAAGCATTTCTAAAGATATTGAAGAAATTGTTAGAACAAATGATTCTGCCACTATTTTTAACGAAATTATTTTAAGAAAAGATTCACTTGAAGAAAAATCTGAAATTTTAGAACAATTAGAAAGTTTTTACAAAGATGGTAGTAATCAACAAAAGGTATATAATGATGCTTTAGAAATTGTCAATTGGTATTATCAAAACAACAATTTATTGAATGCTTTAAATAAATTAGATAACGTAATTTCTAGTATAGATGAAATTCTTAAAATGGATGTTCCTTTTACTAAAATTAATCAATTAAGTGATTTAGTATTTAAAGCAGGAGAAGTAAAAGAACAAATATTAGAAGAAAAATATAATGAAGTAATTAATTCATTAAATGATGATCAAAAAAATATTAAAAATGAATTTGTTGGTGTTACAAGTTCTGATTTATCTGAATCTAAGAAAAACAAAATAAAAGATAAATATGAAGAGATTGATAATATGTATCAATCATGGTATAACACACTATCAAATAAAACTCAAAATCTTGATTCTTATGTTGTATCAAGTCAAAACACAGTTAAAGATTTCAAAAAATTTATTAGTTCTGTAATGGTTGAAGTGGAATCTATTCCTAATGTTGATAATCCTAATCAGCCAGTAAAAGAAATAAAAAGAAAAAATGTTAGAGTCATTGATTGTGTTCCTATTGCTAAGAAAAGAATAAAGTCAAAAGATGATATTGAAAGTGTTATTGAATCAATTAGAAAAGCATTAGAAGAAGCACTTCAAAATAACGATGAAATAACAATTAATTAAGAGGTGATCTTATGGATAAAAGAGCATTACAAACATATGCTGAATGGGCTAAACAAAACTTAGAAAACCAAATAGAAGTTTCACTAAAGGCATTAGGAATTAATAGTGATAACGATATTAAACAAGCTAGAAAAGTTGGCGAATATACAATTATAGATGAAGATTCTAATTCATATTCAGCAGATTTATATGATAAACGAAATAATATTACAAATTTGATTAAATCAAAAGGTTACAAAAATGTTATTGAAGAATTTGCTTATACTTGGTTTAATAGAATAATTGCACTTAGATTTATGGAAGTTCATGACTTTTTACCTCATGGATTTAGAGTTCTTTCTTCTAGAGATGGTAGTTTTGAACCTGAAATCCTTAAAAATCTAAATTATGTCAAAGATGATTTGAAGTTAGATATGAGTTTTATAACCAGTCTTAATTCTCAAGGTAAAATTGAAGAAGTTTATAGATATGTTTTATTTAAACAATGTAACGCATTGTCTGAAATTCTACCTATGCTTTTCAGTAATGAAAACGCATATTTAGAGTTACTCCTTCCAAAAGCATTATTAAAAGGTGACACAATAATTACTAAACTTTTAGAAATAGATGAAAATAGCTTTTTAGAAGATGTTGAAGTAATTGGTTGGCTATATCAATTTTATGTAGCAAATGACAGACAAGAATTTAGAGATGCCAAAGTAGTTACAAAAGATTTGATACCAACATTAACACAAGTATTTACTCCAGACTGGATTGTTCGATACATGACAGAAAATTCACTTGGTAGATTATGGTTGGAAAGTTATCCTAATTCTTCAATAAAATCAGAAATGAAATATTATGTAGAAGATGCAAAACAAGAAGAGGATATTCAAAAGAAAATTAATGAAATTAAATACAAAAATGTAAATCCCGAAGATATTAAAGTTATTGAACCATGTTGTGGCTCTGGACATATTTTAGTGTATATTTTTGACTTATTATTTAAAATGTATGAAGAAAAAGGATATCAACAAAGAGAAATTCCATCTTTGATATTGTCTAAGAACATCTATGGATTAGAAATTGATAAACGTGCTACACAACTTGCTACATTTTCATTAATTATGAAAGCAAGAAAATTAAATAATAGGTTTTTTAATGAAAAGTATTATGTTGAGCCAAATGTAATTGAAATTTATGATTCAAGATTCTTTTTGGATTTTGATTATAAATCACAAATGATAAATTTAAAATTATTTAGTGATGATGAAATAAAAGCTACTACTGAGCTTATTGAAACATTTAGATATGCAAAAACAATAGGTTCACTTTTAATTATGCCTAAGATTGATATTTCATTAGTTGAAAATGTAATTGATAAATTAACTCACAAAGCAGTTATTACTATATTTAATAATACACTTATTGCTGATGGCCCTAAATTGCTTAAAAGATTAATTAATCAATATAAAATAATGGCAAATAAATATGATGTTATGATCACAAACCCACCATATCTTGGAATATCAAAAATGGAAGCAAATCCTAAACAGTATTTATCAGCAAAATATCCTAATAGTAAATCTGACATGTTTGCAATGTTTATGGAAACGCCGTTTGTTAAGAAAAATGGATTTAGAGCTATGGTAAATCCTGATTCATGGATGTTTCTTGTTAGTTATGAAGAATTAAGAAAACAAATTATCTTTAATGAAAGCATTGTGAATATGATTCATCTAGGACTTGGAGCTTTTGATGCTACTGTTCAAACAACTTCATTTGTTATACGCAACTCTCCAATTGCTGGAAATGGTGTTTATTTCCGTCTTGTTGATGAAAAAGATAAAGAAAAAGCATTTTTGATGGGGGGGGGGGTATAACTACTAACCTAAAATCATTCATAAATATTTCTGGGTTTCCAATTGCATATTGGGTCAATGATAAAATTCTTTTAACCTTTAGAAATGGGAAAAAATTAGAAGATGTTGCAATTGTAAGAAATGGATTAAAAACTGGTGATAATAATAAATTTGTAAGATTATGGCACGAGGTTTCACAAGCAAATTCGTTAATGTATGCAACAGATTATATCTATGCAATGTTTAGTGGAAAAACGTGGTTCCCATATAATAAAGGCGGTGAATTTAGAAGATGGTATGGCAATAATGAATATGTTGTTAATTGGAAAGATAAAGGAAAAAAAGTCATTCTAGAAGCAAAAAAAGATAAACGAAATGTGCAAGATTACCCTGATGCATTTAAATTTTTACCAATAATAACATGGTCATTAATAACTTCATATAAGCCATCATTTAGATTTAAAAAATATGCAATTTCTGATATATGCGGAATGTCATTATATAATATTGATAAAAAAGATTTGAACTATTATTTAGGATTTTTAAATTCTCATGTCAGTTTAAAAATATTAGAAATGTTCAATCCAACATTGAATTTTCAAGCAGGAGATATAGGAAGATTACCAATAATAACAGAAAATGCAATTAAACAACAAATAAATCAACTTGTTGATAAAAATATTATTAATTCAAAGGATGATTGGGATTCATTTGAAACTAGCTGGGATTTTAAAAAACACCCATTAATATAGAAAGGTTAGCGTTTTTCCTTAAAACGTAAAGGAGGAACGTATAAATGAATATAAAGTATGAATTCAATCAAAACTATTTTCTACAAATTGATGGATATCCAATTGCATATTGGGCAACAAATAAGATTATTGATGCATTTAGGTATCCATCATTGTCTACTTTTGTAAATTGTAGGTCTGGCATTATGGCAGGAGATGAAAAATTTATAGAATATTGGTTTGAACCTGCCATTACAAATATTAAATTTGATTGTAATAATTACATGGAAATGGGTAATTATCGATGGTTTCCACTTAATTCGGGTGGAGATTTTCGCAGATGGTATGGTAATTTAGAGAAAGTTATCGACTTATGGAAAGACGGTTATAATATTACTCATAATTCGAAAAATTATAGATTAAGAGAAAAAAAATATTATTTTAAAAATGGAATTACTTGGGGAAGAATTACTTCATCCAAAATTGCTTTTAGAATTGTTGAAAAAGGAACATTGTTTGGCGATGCTGGTCCAATTGGATTCGTTAACGAAAATAATTTATATATTCTTTCATATGTTTCATCAAATATAGCAAATTTTTTCCTCTCTTTTATTAATCCAACTTTAAATTATCAAGTGGGAGATATTATGAGATTGCCTATTAATATTAACGAAAGATTGAAAAATAAAGTAGAAAATTTTGCTGAAATAAATGTAGGATTATCAAAATTAGATTGGAACTATTTTGAAACATCATGGAATTTTAAAAAGCATCCCTTAATTTAGAAGGTGACTAAAATATGGAAATTAAATTTGAACAATCATTAAATGTTTATTCGAAAATCCCTGGAAATCCAATTGTGTATTGGGTAAGTGATTCTTTTTTAAAATTATTAGCACCAAATATTTCTTTAAAAGATATTTCCAATCCTTGTTTAGGAATGAGAACTGGTGATAATGATAGATTTTTAAGATTGTGGTATGAAATAGATATAAATAAATCATCAATTTTAAATTTAACTGAACACAGTTTAAAAAAATGGATTCCATTTAATAAAGGTGGGGGATTCAGAAGATGGTATGGTTATAATGAATATTTAGTTAATTGGGAAAACAATGGAAAAGAAATAAAAGATAATACTAAAATTAAATATGGTGAAAACATTGGTTGGAAAATTTCTAATGAAAAATTTTATTTTAAAGCAGGAATTACTTGGGGTTCCGTTACAACTGGAACAACAAGTTTTAGATTTTATCCTCATGGATACATTTTTAGTAATTGTGGTCAAGCTGTAATATTAGACGATGAAAAAAAAATACCTTCGATGTTAGCATTTCTAAATACAAACATAGTCAAAATTCTTTTAAAAATTATTGCTCCTACTTTAGGATGCGAATCTGGATATGTTGCTAAACTTCCGTATTCATTTGAAACAGAAAAAAATACTATTGCACAGATATCAATTAATAATATTAAAATTTCAAAAAATGATTGGGATTCATTTGAAACTAGCTGGGATTTTAAAAAACATCCTTTGGTTTAAAAAATGGAGGTATATATGAACGAAAAACTTACAATTCAACTACCAGTAGATTCTGATGGATTTGTTGAATATAAATGTCCATCTTGTAATAGGATATTTAGATTAAAAACTAATGAGTTTAGTGATGAAAATGGTGAAACTCTGATGTGTGCTTATTGTGGTATTTCATCTAATGTAAGTAAGTATATGCCAGAATATATGATAAAATACATACAAGAATGTGAAGCACAATACATTCAGTCTAAATTAGATGATGCCTTGAAAAAAGTAAATCATAAATATAAATTTTTGACGGTCAAATATAAGCCAGGTAAGAGAATTGAACCTACAAAAATTAATTTAAATGAAAATGATTTTTCAATAATTAAATGCAATAGATGTAATAGTGATATAAAGGTAGATGACATCCGAGAAATTGTTCATTATTGCCCATACTGTGAGGTGATTTTTTATGACAAGTAGTGATTTAAAATCAATTATTGATAAACACAATAGATTAGCAAGTGAAGCCATGAGTATTGAGTATGATACAGGAAATTTGCCACTGGTAAAATATAAGAACTTTATAGATAATACTGAAGTTATTAAAGATATTCTTAAGGATGTGGTTGTAGCTTCTAAAACTGCTCCAAAATTATTTGAACCCATAGGTAACAGATTTCAGAGAAATGGATCTGAAAACGAAATTGAAGATTTAGCAATTCAATATAAAGAAATCACTACTTTAGTTAAGAATGATGTAAACATAAGAAATTATGCAGAAAAAATTTTCGTTTTAGAATTTAAAAAAAGTAATGATTATATTCACAAATTATTATCACTTTGTCTAATGCCATTAGTTAAATATATACGAGAAAATCTAAATAATAAACTTTATGGACTTGAAGAAAATGAGAAAATACAAATGGTGATTCATGGCGATTATATAAATGGAGATCAACAAAAAGGAAACAAAAAAGCAGTAATTAAACAAAACAAAAAGTTTCAATTTAATACAGAAAATTTTCTTTTAGGTATTGCCTCAACAGTAATTGCTGAAGTGATTATATTGGTAATAACTGAATTTATTAAATTTATTGCCAAATAGGAGGTCTTAACATGGGTAGATTAATAGCTGATAAATTTAAGCAATGGGAAGAAGAGTGTCAAGAAAGATTTAATACTTTAAAAGCTAATGAAGAAGAATTAAACAGAATTTTCATCGAAATATATGGACTTCAAGATGAACTTACTCCAGAAGTTGCTGATAAAGATGTTACTGTGAGATTAGCTGATAGAGAAAGAGATATAAAATCCTTAATTTCCTATATGATTGGTTTAATTATGGGAAGATATTCCGTAGATGTTGAAGGACTGGCTTATGCTGGAGGCAAGTGGGATTCAAGTAAATATATCACATATCAACCTGATGATGATGGAATTGTTCCAATATATTCTAAAATTGGCATGTCAGATAGTTTAACAGCAAGAATTATTGAACTTATTAAACATATTTATGGCGAGGATACATATCGAGCAAATATTGATTTTATTGCAGAAACTCTAGGGAAAAAACAAAACGAATCTTCTGAGGAAACATTGAATAGATATTTATGCGATGATTTTTACAATGATCATTTAAAAATATATCAAAAAAGACCTATTTATTGGATGTTTTCAAGTGGTAAAAACAATGGATTTAAATGTCTTATTTATCTTCATAGATACAATGAAGACACCCTTGCTAGAATTAATTCAAAATATTTTTTAAATGAATCAGCAAGATTAAAAAGAGAAATAGAAGAACTTTCTATTCAAATTGAAACTGCTAGTGAAAAGGATAAAATTCGTTTAGAAAAAGAAAAAAAGTTAGTTGAAGCAAAATACAAAGAAATGATTGAATATGGACAAGTATTGGATCATATGGCAAATCAATATATTCAATTAGATTTAGATGATGGCGTTAAAGTAAATTATGCAAAATTTCAAGGTATTGAAATAATAAATGATAGTGGAGCAAAAGTTAAAAAAGACTTATTAGTTCCAATAAAGTAAAGGAGGTCACACTAAATGGCAAGTATAGATTATCAAGAAGCCAAAAAAGAAATAGACAAGATATTTGAAAATAATGTTGGCGGAAGAAAAATTGTTTTTTGGTATGATGCTCCAAAAAATTTTGAAGAAGATATAAAAACTGATAATTTTGAAAAATGTAAACTTCTTATTTGTGATAGAAATGAATTTGAAATCAAAAAAACAATTGAGCACGATGATTTAGAATCTAATTTTTTAATTTATATTCCAAGTGAAAAGCCAATTGATACTGAAAATTGGTTGTTGGATATTCTTATGTATAGTGAAGAATATTATGCAGATACTGTTGCTTTAATAATGAGGCGATTCAATCTTTCTAATACTGATTTAAGAAAGGTTATTGAAAGTCATTCAAAGTTCTTTGATAGTGAAGCACGAAGCAAAAAACTTTCATCTTATATAAAAATTAATGATAGTATGACACGAGATCAGTTTAAACTGGCTATGATGGCTGTTTTAACTAAATCGAATTCTTGCACAATTGAATCAATATTAGAAGAACTAGTATTTGATGTTTTTGACAATACAAAATACAACGAATTAAAGAAATATAAATTTGAAGATTATTTATGGGATCAAATTTGCGAATATTTTAATTATGAGGGTGATTTAAAAATTGAAACGCTTATTAAAAGATTTCTATTTACTACTTTTTTAGAGCAAATAGAAAATGACAGTAAGGAATCTTTTAATAAATTACCATCATATTATGATCAATTTATTATTAAAGAAAAAGGCGTGAATGATGCTAGATACTTTATAAATAAAATTAAAGATGATAATAGATATGAAGAACTTCAAAATGAACTAGCTAATGAAATGAAAATTGAAGGTCTTATTTCTACAAAAGATATATTGAGCATTCAAAACGCCGATGTTTTTGAATGTTTTGATATCTTTATTATTGAAAAAATAGCAAATAGTTTACAAAGTGGTAGCTTAGATTATGAAACATTTGAAAGAATTATTTACAATCGTATTAATTCCATTTGGTATGAAAAATATAAAAATAAATATGACTTATTGTTATCAGGTATTAAATTTTTAAAGAAAATAGAAAAACCAATTAGTCAAAATTCTATGGTCAATGATTATATTGAGCAATATACTAATGAATACTATAAAATTGATATGTATTATAGACACGTTTGCACAAGTTTCAAAAAAATTGACAATCCTACTGAAGTTTTTGAAAATTTAATTAATAGAATTGAAACTTTATATCAAAATAATTTTTTAGATGTGTTAGGGAAAAATTATAGTATTGCATTAAGTGATCAAAAAGATTGGAATTTTATTGGTGTTAATATGACAAGTGATTTCTATCAATACATTCAAAAACATCCAGCAAAAAAAATGTTTGTCATTATATCTGATGCTTTACGATATGAGATAGGATATGAAATTTATGAGCAAGTGAAAGCCGATCCTATATTAAAAGGTGGAGCGGAAATAGAATATGCTATTAGTCCTTTGCCTTCTGAAACTAGACAAGGTATGGCTTCTTTATTACCACATAAAACAATTACATATGATAATAAAGCATTTTATGTTGATGATATGCCTACAAATAGTATTGAAGCTAGAAATAATATTTTACAAACAAAGAATAAAAGCTATTCGGCAATTAAATTTGATAAGATTAATTCATTAACTCAAAGCGAATTACGTCAATATATGCAAGATAAAACTTTAGTTTATATCTATCATGATGTTATCGATAATGCTGGAGAACATACAGAAAGCAAAGTATTTGATGTTGTTCAATCTGCAATTAATGAAATTATTACTTTAGTCAAAAAGTTATATAATAACTTACAAATTTCAAATTTCTATATTACAGCAGATCATGGTTTTTTGTATAGAAGAAATGAAATTCAAGAATCTAGTAAATATAGCAATATTGTTTCTTTAAAACCAACAGAAGTTGCTAAACGTTATGTTTTAACAGATGATGAAAACTTATCGATTCCGTATACTACTGAATTTAATTTAGTCAATCTATCTAATGGTAATATGAAAGCAATTACTCCTAACGGGTATGATTTATTTAAGACACAAGGAGGAGGAATTCAATATGTTCATGGTGGTGCCTCTTTGCAAGAAACAATTGTGCCTATAATTCATATTAGTGAATTAAGATCGAGTAAGTTGAAAGACAGTATAGGACCTGTTGGTGTAAGATTAAAGAGTATTACACGTAAAATTACAAATAGAAGTTTTACTTTGGAATTTGAACAATATGAAAAAGTAGAGGATAAAAAGCAAGCTATAACATGTGAAACATTTATAATAGATGAATTTGGAAATAAAGTTTCAAATGAATATAAATTTGTTGCAAATTCAAGCAGTGATGATCCTACCACTAGAATATCTAGAGTTAGATTCACACTTAAAAATATTGAATTTGATAGAAGTAAACCTTATTTTATGGTATTAAGAAATATAGAAAAGCCAGATGAATACATTGAGAAAGAATCTTTCACAATAGATATTATCGGATTTAAAATGTTTTAGGAGGTGCCAATATGGATGCATTAGACAAAAAGGTGTTTGATATTTTTTCAGGAAGAGTAGTCCCTAAGGGTGCAACAAAGAAAATAAAAAATAGTGCCAATGTTCCTACTTATGTTTTGGAATATTTATTGGGTTCATATTGCACATCTGATGATGAAAAAGAAATAGAAGAAGGTATTGAACAAGTTAAAAGAATATTATCTGATAATTATGTTCGACCAGATGAATCTGAAAAAATAAAAGCAAAAATAAAGGAATATGGTAATCACACTGTAATTGATAAAATTTCTGTTAAATTAAATGAACGAACAGATCAATTTGAAGCAGATTTTATGTTTTTAGGCATTAATAAAATTTATGTTCAGCCTAAGTATGTAAGAGAATATGAAAAACTTCTTGCTGGTGGAATATGGTGTATTGTGGATTTATCTTACTTATATAGCGAAGATACAAAAGGACAAAGTCCATTTATAATTAACGACATTACACCAATTCAAATGCCTAACCTAGATAAAAACGAAATTATTGATGCAAGAAGTCAATTTACTAAAGAGGAATGGATTGATTTAATTTTACGTTCGTGCGGTATGGAACCTACTCAATTTGAATATAGAGTAAAGTGGCATCTATTAGCACGATTAGTTCCACTAGCGGAAAACAATGTTAATATTTGTGAATTAGGTCCAAGAGGAACAGGTAAATCTCATATTTATAAAGAATTATCTCCCAATTCAATTCTTGTATCAGGTGGTCAAACAACTGTCGCTAATTTATTTTATAATATGGGAAGAAGACAAGTCGGTTTAGTAGGATTATGGGATTGTGTTGCTTTTGATGAAGTTGCTGGTATTAGTTTTAAGGATAAAGATGGAGTTCAAATAATGAAAGATTATATGGCTTCAGGTTCTTTTGCAAGAGGAAAAGATGCTATTCAAGCTAATGCTTCTATGGTATTTGTTGGTAATATAAATCAAAGTGTTGATTCATTATTAAAAACATCACATTTATTTGAACCGTTTCCAGAAGCAATGATTGATAGTGCGTTTTTTGATCGTATGCACGCTTATATTCCTGGTTGGGAAATTCCAAAAATGCGTCCTGAATATTTTACAGAAAATTATGGCTTTATTTCTGATTATATTGCTGAATTTTTTAGAGAGATGAGAAAGGTTCCTTATACAGATGCTTTTGATAAGTATTTTAAATTAGGAAGATGTTTAAATCAAAGAGATACAATCGCAGTTAGAAAAATGGTATCTGGTTTGACTAAAATTATTTATCCTGATGGAAAATATACCGAATCTGATATAGAAGAGATACTTAAATATGCTATTGAAGGTCGAAGAAGAGTTAAAGAACAACTAAAGAAAATAGGGGGCATGGAATTCTATGATGTTCAATTTTCATACATTAGGCTATCAGATATGGAAGAAAAATTTGTTCCTGTTTTTGAACAAGGCGGAGGTCATCTAATCCCTGAGGGACTAAGTAAACCTGGACATGTTTATACAATTGCACATGGCTCCAATGATATGAAAGGTTTATTTAAATTCGAAACCACATTAACAGAAGGTAGCGGAAGATATGAAGTTCTTGGATTAACTAATTCCAAAGAAGTTAAAGAATCTGTTAAAACCGCTCAAAATTATTTTAAAGCAAATGCAAAATCTATTAGTCAATCGATTTGTATAGATACTAAGGATTATCTAATGCATATACAAGACTGTCAAGGAGTAGGTCTAAATAGTAATGTTTCATTACCAACATTAGTTGCATTATGTAGCAGTGCATTAAATAGACCTGTTTTAGCTCAACTTGTTATACTAGGTTCAATGAGTATCGGTGGCACTATTAATAAAGTTGATGAATTGTCATCCGTATTACAAGTTGCATTTGACGCAGGAGCTAAAAGAATATTAATTCCTATGAGCAGTGCGGTTGACATAGCAACCGTTCCTAGTGATTTATTTGCAAAATTTCAAATAAGTTTTTACAATAGTCCAGAGGATGCTGTAATTAAAGCATTAGGTATAGAGTAAAAATTAATATTAAATAGAGTTGTAGAATAGTCTTAAACATTCCATAATTTTATTTTAAATAACATCATTAGATACATATTTACAATTCAATAATTTTTTCAAGGAAGTTTTACATATATGAACTTCCTTTTTTTTATTTCGACAAAATTTGACGCATCGATAATAGTATACTTACGTAAGCGGTAATTCCGTAAGCGGTAATTCCCCTATATATAAATAAAAGAAGCCTTCCTGTAAAATAAAAGCAGGAGGTTTTTTAATTATGA